>NZ_CP012838.1 GCF_002073895.1 Candidatus Riesia pediculischaeffi
CNNNGAGACAGTGATCTTACGGATCGTCGGTTAAATCCAGATGAAGAAGCGTCGTCCATCACTAAAAAGAAGAGGGCTTTTCAGGGATCGAAAAAATCTTCGTTTAATTTGTTTGTTTCGAACAATTTTTTTTCGGGAATTCAAGATCGTTTTTCAAAGAGATTTTGAGCAATTTTTAAGTTAGCGAGTAAAACGGAAAAAATCAAAATTGTTCGTTTGAAAAATCTCGATTTTTGCAAAATCTTCGAGGAAAAAAATGTTCGGGTTTTATAAATTTTCGCACTAAACGAAATTAAGTCATAAGAGATTAGTATACTCTGAAGCATCCAGTAATAATTGATCTGTTGAAATATTAAAGTGTAGTTATGAACTTAGTATATGCATTCATCTTATCGGTACTAGATAAGGAGACTGGTCAGTTGTTATTATGTGGTATGGACTAGTTTGGAGCGATATTATTGATATTTCTTCCATTCTATTAACTCGGACTATTAAGTACTATCGAGGAAGATAGCAGACCCAATGCCGGTTTGAAGTAGAAACAACATACGAAACATGGTGAATTAATTACAGTGCTTTTTTTTTTATTATTAAAGTAATGATAGCTTGATAGGAGAATAGAAAGATTAAATTAATTTAAACTTACTAAGTTGAATTAATTAATTTAATGTTAGCACTTAATTAATCTTTAACATTTAAATCCTCAGAAGAAAGATGAAGGTATCTTCTATTTTATTAATCTCATTCTATGCGAAAAAAAGAAATTTGAATTTTTCTCCAAATCCGCTTCAAAAAAGCTTTTTTTTCGAAGATTTTTGAGAGTTTTTCGTACTTTTTAGGTTGCAAAAAATTCGATTCTTTTTTTCGACAAAAAAATGACAGAAATTTCGTTCAAAAAATCTTTCAGAAATTTTTCAAACGTGATGCTTTCGATGGTCTTTTTATCAAAAAGCCGGACATATCAGTGTATATATATACTAGATTGTTTTTTAAAGTTAAAAAAAATTTTTTTAAGTTAAATGGTTAAAAGAAGTCAGGTTTTATAAGTGAGATGTATTTTATTGCGTACTGCATTTTCCCATTTCTAAATCCCGTGTTTTTATTTCTAAATCCCGATAGTATAATTTTTAAATCCCGAATATTGAGAAAAAAAAAATCGAGAATTTTTTAAGAGAAATTGTGATATATTCAAAAAAAACGCCATTTTTAGAGGGTGAAAAAAAATTTTTTTTTCAATTTAATTCGAGCAAAAATGACCCAAAAAAATTATCATTTTCTACCGAAAAAAATGCTGTTAAATATTTCTAAATCACGATAAAAACGTCTTTTTTTTGAAGAATTTTATAGAAAAAAATTTTTTTTAAAAAAAAGATGAAATTCCGAGAACAAACCATAATTTTTAAAAAAAAATGCGTGAAATAAAGTATCAAGAAAGCAATTTTAAAAAAATCAAGTATAAAAGCATTCAACACTTTTAAAAAAGCAAAATAAGGTACTTCTTGAATGTCAAAAAATCGCCAAATTTGTGCTAAAAATGATGAAATTTCTGTCTCTAAAACGACGTGAAAAAAGAAGAAAAATAAAGAGATTTTTAGATGTTAAAAGTGGAAAAAATACGATAAAAAATGGTAGTTCGATAAGGATCGCTTTGTCAGATTATGGTCGTATTAAAAAGCTATGGTCATCATCTTTTTTCTCCAAAAAACATGTGGTTACAGATGGATAAAAGAGAGAAATCATACCGATCTAATGTTCGAAATCGAATCAATCGAAGATGAAAAAGATCATCTTTCGATTCTCATCAATAACCAAAAAAACTCCAAAAAGATCAAATCCTAATGCTCACGTTAAAGACTTGGCAAGCTGCAAAAGAAACTTTAAAAATCATCAAGATCTTGAATAAAAAGTACATCGCATCTCTAATACACGACCGAATAAAAGTCCTTAAAAAACTTCCAAAAAGGATCAAATTACCGGTCATTATTGGATGTACAAATCGATCAAAAAGGTTTCATCAAATACGCTTCAAACAGAACGATATAAATGGATCTAGCTAACCAAAAGATGAAAAATTTATCCGACGTCACAAATCGATTAAACACGATTCTTCTGAAGATAATTCGGTGCGATAACATCAAATTCCTTGCTCAGAAAAAGCGGGTAATAAACTATTCAATCGACCCATTAAGTTCACGATGTCATAACGGAAAACTCCTAAACCGTAAGAACTTTCAGAACATCGGTCAAATCTACCGAGAAGTATCGTCCATCATGGAGAAAGAAGGCTTTTCAGAGATCGATCACCGATCCCTTTTTGATCAATTCGTCCTGCTTCAAATAACTTCTCCTCGATGTATCAAAATTTATCTCCTAATAAAAAATCCAAGATCGATCATATCAATGAATACGCGATTCAAAGAGTGAAGCAATTCAAAATCGATGTTCCAAAGAACATCTTCTCATTCTCCAAAGTCAAGAACTTGGAATCCCGAACGATCGAGAAAGGTCTTACAGGGGTGAGGTTGAAGAACGGACGATGAACGATAAGAAGGGTGCTAAGAAGAACTTTTCAAGGATGATCGACCTTCTGTAGGGATCCCGAAGGAAACCTCCGTTCTACAGCACTTAAAAACGCCCTGAGGTGGATCGATCGACCGTAGCATCGGGGAGATAACGACGGTTCGGGGCTGATCAGGGAGAAAGGTCTTACAGGGGTGAGGTTTGTCATGAAGTCGTCAACACGACTTCATGAACCATGATCAATAGATATCTTCCTAGGTTTCTCCCGTTCTGGGATCTCATAACTAAAGTCCAACACGAGTAACCCATCTTTTAAAGCAGAATGATTGATCCGAATCTTATGATCAAGATCGAAACTGATAGAGAAGTTCTTTCTTTCGATTCCTCTGTGTAACCACTTGAAAGAAACTTCTTCCTTCGGAGAAGAAACCGAAGAGCTCACCGTACCTTTAATGAGCAATCTATCGCTTAACAAAGAGATGTCCAACTCTTCCTTACGATATCCCGGAACTGAGACGATGAGTTCGAACCTCTCTTTACCCTTCTTCTTCAGATCATAAGACGGAAACTCAGAAATGGGTTTAGCTCCTGTAATGCGACTGAACAACTTATCCATCTGTGTAAAACGATCTGAAAGAAGATCTTCTCCTAAAATGGGCATCAACGAAAAAGGACGATAAACCATACCTCCCTCCAATTTAATGTTCTAATGAGACCTAGCACAAGAATAAAATTTTATGCCAAGATTTAGAAAAGCTTCTTCATCTTACAGAAGTACAGAAGGTTTTTCAAGAGACGCTGTCTCGATAGCTGACGACCTTATTATCGATCAACCTAACAGCTCCTAAACGAACAGAAGCTAGAATTACAACATCACGACTTTCAGAAGAGATAGATGACAGGGATTGGGCATCACGGATCAACAAAGATTCCGTGTCGAATCCGAACTGAGAAATCCTTCGCTTGAAGTAGTTGAGACACTGTTCCTCCGAGATGCACTCTCTCGAAAGATACCGATCGACAACCTCTTCTAACGTAGAGTTCAAACGCCAAGCAACTAGACGCTTCTCCTTAGGAAGGAAGGTATTTCGAGAGCTGTAAGCCAAACCATCTTTCTCACGAACAATCGGAAAACCGACAACATCGATCGAGTAATTTAGATCGATCACCATCTTGCGGATCATGATCAACTGCTGATAATCCTTCTCTCCGAAGTACGCACGAACTGGACGAACAATGTTGAACAATTTAGCGACCACAGTACTCACCCCAGAAAAATGACCGGGACGAAAAGATCCTTCTAGTTCGTTTGAAATAGGATGATCCACAGTTGTTATCCGAAGAGTTCCGTGAGGATACATCTGTGATTTCTTTGGTAAAAAAACTAGATCGACACCGAGTTCATCTAAACGACGTATGTCAGCGCACTTCGTCCTAGGATAAGACAAATAATCTTCCGTCCTCTCGAACTGCACCGGATTGATAAAAACACTCACGACGACAGCATCATCAGGATACTTCTCCCTAGCGTGAGCGATCATCTTGAGATGACCTTCGTGTAAGTTACCCATCGTCGGTATCAAAGAAACCGGACGATCGAAGAGATCGATTCTTTTACGACACGAAGAGATCGAACTTTCCACAAACATCTTACCTCTCTTTTCCACAAAACACCCTCTCGTTCACATGGAAACAATGTTCATCACCTGGAAAAGATCCTGAGGTAACTGAAGTTCTAAACAGATCGACAGATTTTCGAAAATCACCTCCACACTCTTTCAAAAAATTCCTGACAAATCTAGGTCGAACAGGTAGTCCAGTATCAATCCCGAACACGTCATGCATCACCAATATCTGACCGTCTGTTGAAGGTCCAGCTCCGATCCCAACCGTCGGTATTTTCAAACATTTAGAGATTTCTTCAGACAGCTCCGTCGGAACACATTCCAACACCAAGATCTGTACCCCAGCAGATTCTAAACTCTTCGCATCCGAGAGGATCCTCCGATAACTGTTATCTTCCAGACCTTGCACTCTATATGATCCGACAATGTTGATAGATTGCGGCGTCAGACCGATGTGTCCACAAACCGCAACGGATCTTTCGCTGAGTTTCTCTACCGTAGAACATAACCAACTTCCTCCTTCCAACTTCACCATGTCAGCTCCAGCTTGAATCAAAGCAGCGACACTTCGACATGTTCTGTTGAAATCGAAGAAGCTCATAAAGGGAAGATCGGAAATCAACCACGCTTTCGGTGCTCCTCTCCGAACCATCTCCGTATGATAAATGATATCTCCTAAGGATACGGAAACGGTAGAGTTCCTTCCTTGAACAGTCATCCCTAGGGAATCTCCAACTAACATCACCTCGATCCCTTGCTGCCAGAAGATTCTTGAAAAGACAGCGTCGTATACGGTTAGAGCAGCGAACTTAATCGACTTCTCCTTCCATACTCTTACATCTTCAATAGTTGTAGGAAATTCAGGTTCTGTTCTCATCATCTTTCAAATCCTTCCACCTGTTAGACCATTTCTTTTATTTAATAAACCTCTGTTTTCTTCCGTGCTTTAGAAGACACCAGAAGAATCGCACGAACGAGGATTGTATTCGAATAAAAGGAGATAGTCAACAAGAATCGTGGAACGACAAACTTCATCCGATCCATTCAACCTT
>NZ_CP012839.1:0-8160 GCF_002073895.1 Candidatus Riesia pediculischaeffi
TGATGTTTTGATAAAAATTATTAAGAATAAAATCAAAAAAAACATTGACTATAAAGATTTTATTAGTAATATATTAGTAGATAAAAAATCCTCCATAGTTCAGTTGGTAGAACGGCGGACTGTTAATCCGTATGTCACTGGTTCGAATCCAGTTGGAGGAGTGTTTTNTGTTGTCTATTTTACTAAATAAAAATTAAAAAAGAGCTAAAACGGAATGTCATCATCAAACTCTATAGATTGCTCCTTATCATCTTCGTTAGAGTGGCTCATCTTCTCGGAGATTTTACCATTCTGATCCCAAACCGCCTTATCTTTCTGAGAATGTAATCCGTCCTGATGATTTAACGAAATTTTAGAACCTAGCATCCTCATCGTTCCACCGATATTTACAATAACTTCAGTGTTATATCGATCTTGCCCATTCTGATCTTGCCATTTTCTCGTCTGTAGAGAACCTTCAATATACACTTGAGAACCTTTTTTTAAATGTTCACCAGAAATTTCAGCAAGCTTACCGAAGATTACAACTCTATGCCATTCTGTACGTTCTTTTATCTCTCCAGTTTGTTTATCTTTCCAGTTTTCAGAAGTTGCTAACGAAAGATTCGCTACGGCATTTCCGTTCGGCATATACCGAATTTCTGGATCATGACCCAAGTAACCGATCAATATTACTTTGTTTATACCTCTGCTAGCCATTTATAAATTACTCCCAACTTAAAAGGTTTTATTATAGTTAACTAAAAATGTGATCAAATCGAAATATACGATCAATCCATTCGAATGTTCTTATTATATAAACATAAGAACGAAAAGTGAAACTCTTTCAACAATTACTGTTCGAAAAACACCAACAAAGTATTGTCATGAAGAAAGAGATAACTTACATAGACTATTTTTAGAAAAATAGTCCTAATTCTAGAATACAAGTTTCGTAAGGTTAAATCAATGTTCTTAAAAATTATATAACCCTCACCTCTCCAACATCACAAAGTATGTTATTAATCCAAGAAATATCTCGAAGATAACGATCATCAGTCTTCACAAATATATCTGGTTTAATCTCTCTAACCAAATCCTCTGGAGTTTTTTCATCAAAAGGAATGATCCAATCTACTGATTTCAATTTAGATAAAACCTCCATTCTCTCTTCCAAAGAATAAACAATAGAACTTTTCATGGCCAACTTTTCAACTGATATATCGCTATTGATCGCAACAATTAAACGATCCCCTAAACTTCGAGCTTTATCTAAAAAACGAATGCAAGAGAAGTGAATTTCATCAAAAAATCCATCGATCATTACAATCTTTTCATTCAAAAGTTTGCAAATGTTTAAAGTTTCTTTCATTTGATCTTTATGAATGATCCCAAAATTTCGAGATCTCCTTCTTGAATAAATTCTTTCCTTTAACTCTCGTATCGACACGCGAGAAGTACTTTTTTTCTCTACAGCGATAGAAGCAGCTACGTTAGATAGGAAACAACACTGATCTAAACTCAATTTCGAAGATGATAAAGATGCCGATAATACTGCGATCACGGTATCTCCTGCCCCAGCAACATTACGTACTTTTTTCGCGAATGAAGGTAGATAGAACTTACTTTATCATATAATAGCAACATACCCTTCTCTGATCTCGTGATTAATATACCTTTTAACGATAAAGTATCGATCATATCAAAACCTTTCTCTTCTATTTCAGAATCGTTTGAACACTTTCCTACAACCGACTCAAATTCTTCTAAGTTCGGGGTAAGTACTGTAGACATTTTATATCTCATAAAATCCTTTCCGTATGGATCCACTAAAATTGGTATCCTGTAATCCTTTACAAAATTAATAATTTTAGATGCTTCACGTAGAGTTCCCTTCCCATAATCTGACAAAACAACAGCTTGTACGAATGGTATGCTCTTTCTTATCCTTTTTAAAACATCTAGCGATCTCAAACTATTTTCTCCTATTTCATCTTCAAAATCTATTCTAGCTAGTTGATAATCTCTAGAAAGTACTCTAAATTTGGTCACAGTTTGATAACTCGAATGTACTATTGGATCGAACGAAATGTTTAATTCGATCAATTTTTTATTAATTATTTCAGAAGATCTATCTTTTCCAATTATTCCAACCAAAAAAACTTTTGCTCCCAACTTAGCTATGTTTGCAGCGACATTAGCAGCTCCTCCTAATTCAGATTGTTTATCCTTTATGTTTATTGTAGGAATAGGGACTTCCTTTGAAATTTTTTCAACCGATCCATACCAATAGTTATCCAAAATAATATCACCAACCACCAAAATACTATTCTTTTTAAAATCAGGTATAGAAAATTTCATCTTCTCCTCTCATAAAATATTTCGTATAGATTATAGAATCAACCGATACATTCTTTAAGAATATCACCACTTCTCACGTTTATCAGATTATATCTCTAATTGTATCCGAGATTCCTCATTCGATAATGGTCACACCATTATTTACAGAATTTTCTATAAAAACCGGTAAAGCTTTTCTAAGTTTTATAAAAACCGTATTGTTGCAAGTAAATGTTATCCAACTTAATAGAACGAAGATATATCGTTATAATCGATAAGATTACATAAAGATGAGAGATTGATAATATTATTTTTCCGACCCTTTATATTTCATATTTCGATTATACAATCACATAGTGATCTTTATTATGAATAAATACGAAAATTTACACATAACTTGACGTGTTCTATAATCAATCTCGGAAAGACACCATTACACATTAGCATCGCAAATATGATGGATCATTAAACAGTTAAGAGATATTCAAAGTTTAGTACATACATTTAATCGTATAATATGAAAGTATACTTAGTCGGAGGGGCTGTGAGAGACCAAATACTTGGTCTCCCTATTTCAGATAGAGATTGGTTGGTCGTAGGAAGTGATCCTATAGAAATGATTCGACTTGGATTTCAGCAGGTTGGAAGAGATTTTCCAGTATTTTTACATCCGATTACCAAAGAAGAATATTCTCTTGCGAGAATCGATCGAAAAATTGGATTCGGTTATACAGGATTTCAATCTTTCAGTTCTCCTTCCGTAACTGTAGAAGAAGATTTATCTAGAAGAGATTTAACGATTAATGCGATTGCCAAAACAACGGAAGGAAGGATAATAGATCCTTTCTCTGGAATACAAGATATCAATAATAGGCTACTGAAACATGTTTCTAAATCTTTCTTGGAAGATCCCATTAGAATTTTAAGAACAGCGAGATTGTATGCAAAATTATCGAAATATCAGTTCACTATCTTTCATGAAACTTGGAAGATGATTAAAGAGATGGCGACTCAAGAAGAAACAAAAACCATTAGTAATGAAAGGATCTGGACAGAAACTAAAAAAGCGCTATCTACTTCTTCTCCACATATGTATTTTAAAATGCTTTTCCAGTGTGGATCTCTATCAACGTTCTTTCCAGAGCTCCAATTTCTTCTAACACAATGTCAAAAAAAATGCTCTAATATTCCATTAATCAATAGAAGGAGATATATTTTTCACGTTTTAAAAAAATCAGCTCTGCTAACGGAAAGAATAGACGTAAGATTCGCTTCTTTATGTAGCAATTTCACCATTTTTTTTTGCAACGAACCAATCCAAGAAAAAAAAATAGGTCACTCGATACGAATGATTGAAAATCTATGCAACAGAATTAGAGTTCCAAACAAGACGAAAAGACTATCCGTTGTACTCGCTAAAGTTCATCTATTCGTTCAAAAAATTGAAAAAATTAAAAGTAACGTAATCATGTACATATTTAATCAGTTAGATGTTTGGAGAAAACCAAAAAATTTAGATCACCTAATTACAGTATGCAAATCACATTATCTGGTTAAAAATGGACTAGAGGTTGAATGCTCTTATCCTAAAGGAGAATTACTTCGAAAGATATTCAAGAGCGTCATTTCAAAAAATTTTTCAAACATCGAATTTAAAAAAATGAAAAAAGAAGAAATACGTAAAAAAATTTTGACGGATAGACTAAAAAAAATAGAAGAAGTTATAAGCTAGAAAAAAGTAAGAAAAACGAACGCACACATATATTAATCTTTCAAACTCCTTTCAATAGAAACTCCAACAACCTTTGCCCTTGGTATAGCGTTTGGTTTAAAAACTGTGATTTTTATCCAACTGCAAAGAAATTGATCAGACAAAATATCTAAAACCTCTCTGGCTACATCTTCTATCAATTTAAAAGAGTTCTTTTCAAGGTAATCAACGATAGTTTCACTTACAATAGTATAATCTAGATAGCAATCTGATTTATTCTGAAATAGAGTTTGATGTACTTTTTGAAATATTTGTACGTCTATTAATAATCTTTGTTTTATTTTCTTTTCCCAGTCATAAACGCCAACTTTCGTAAAAACTGATAACTTTTCAATAAATAGTTTCTTCATAACAAACCAATTTTTTATTAAATTTCAACGATTCCAATCATAACAGAATAAAACAACAATACGATTACCAAACTAAACAATATTTCAATAAGTTTTATAATTCATAATTTTGAATATTCTGATATAGACAAATTTGTATCAATACTTTTTTTTGAAAATATTGGAGAGTTTTCTACTCGATACCTCAATCTTAAAATACCTGAATATGCTATCATCGCTCCGTTATCTGTACAGAATTCAATTTTAGGGAAAAAGACTCTTTTACCCATCTCTTCGATAGAACTTTGTATCTTAGATCTGATATTAGGGTTCGCGCTAACCCCTCCAACGACAACTAAATCACCGATTTTTTTAATGTTTAAAGCTATTTTACATTTATTTATTAATACTTCTATTACAGATCTCTCAAACTCATAAGCTACATCACAAATTTCTTGAAAATCTAATTTTTTTCTTTGAACGATGTTTAGAACACTTGTTTTTAATCCAGAAAAGCTAAAATCCAGTTTATCTGAATTAATCATTGGTCTTGGAAAACGAAATTTTCCAGGATTCCCGCGTCTCGCAAAAGAAGATATCAGTGGACCTCCTGGATACTTCAATCCTAAATATCTAGCAACTTTATCAAAAACTTCACCTACTGAATCATCTCTGGATTCTCCTAACAACTGATAATTTCCAACTGATCGGACTAGCACAATCTGTGTGTTCCCTCCGGAGATTAGAAGACATAAAAAAGGAAAATCTGGACATTCATTTCGACATAACATAACGGAGAAAATATGACCTTCTATATGATGAATAGGAATGACAGGAACGTTCAATGAAAAAGCTAATGATTTTGCAAATACTGATCCAACCAATAACGATCCTGCTAATCCAGGACCAGCTGTATAAGCGATTGCGCTAAACTTTTCTTTGGTCATAGTATTTTTTTTAGTAATAGCTAACTTAATTAAGTTTGATATCTTAACCGCATGTTCTCGAGAAGCTAATTCTGGAAGTATTCCTCCATATCGACTGTGTAGATCATGTTGACTATCAGTTTCATTAAACAACAATCCAAACCTATGATCATAGATCGCAACTCCAGTATCATCGCACGAAGTCTCTATACCAAGAACCATCATAGATATTTTCACCTATACTTGAAATTTAATTAATGAATCATTTGTAAACATATTCTATAATAAGTTCATTAATATGATATAATAAAATTATTTTGTACATTCTACGATAGAATAGAACAGTTTGATTACGATTCGTAACCCTTACTATTCTACTTATTTTTAAACTTTATGGAAAGTCGAACTTATGCCTATAATAAAAGTTAAAGAAAATGAACCATTCGACCTAGCTTTTCGAAGATTTAAACGTTCTTGCGAGAAAGCGGGAATACTTGCAGAAGTACGAAAGAGGGAGTTTTATGAAAAACCTACCACAGTTAGAAAACGAGAAAAAGCTTCTTCTATAAAGAGATATGTAAAAAAAGCAGCAAGAGAAAGTTCAAGAAGACGATCTTTTGTACTATATTCGAATACATCAAGGAGAAATCGATAAAAGATTGTTTGAAACTAATAATNTCATAAACATAGCATGTTTAAGATTAGAAAAATATCAAGTGAATTCGTAAAAGATCTGATCACCACTACAGATATTGTAGAGTTGATTCAAAGTAGTATAAATCTTCAAAAAAAAGGGAAAAATTATGTAGCTCTATGTCCATTTCATCATGAAAACACTCCGTCTTTTACGGTAAGCAAAGAGAAAAGATTCTACTATTGTTTCGGATGTAATGTTCATGGAAACTCAATAGATTTTTTAATAACTTACAAAGGGATAGGATTTATTGAAGCTGTTAAAGAACTTTCTGAAATCAATGGTCTGGATATAGTTTATGAAGATCTCTCAGATTATCACATTCAAAAAGATAACCAGAAATATCGATGTTACCAGATTTTAAAGGGAATAAACGAAGTTTTTGTAGATTCTTGGAAGTATCGTTTGTCTTATGCAGCAAAGAAATATCTGAAAGAAAGAGGTTTAAATCAGAAGATGATAGAACATTTTTCAATAGGTTTCGGATCTTTCCTTGAGAACAAGATGAAAGAAAAACTTGTTCAAATAAATGACTATTTATATCATCTTCAATCGGTTGGAATTCTTAGGGTGGATAAAAAAGGAAAATATTCAAACATGTTTCATAATAGAATAACTTTTCCTATTAGAAACATAAGAGGTGTGGTAGTTGCGTTTGGCGGAAGATCATTGAATTATCTTCACCCGAAATATATCAATTCTCCGGACAGCATCATATTTAAAAAAGGACAATTTCTGTATGGAATATATGAAGTAATAAAAGAATGCTGTAATCCCCCAAAATTACTTGTGGTAGAAGGATATATAGATGTGATATCTCTAAAACAATTTCATATCAACTATGCAGTCGCAATTCTTGGAACATCTTTAACAAAAGACCACATAAAGATGATCTTTAGATTCACGAGTTCCGTAGTATTCTGTTTCGACGGAGATAAAGCAGGATATTCCGCAGCGTGGAGGACATTGAATACAATCATTTCACATATGGAAGATAATCGGCAGGTAAAGTTTATGTTTCTTCCAAAAGGATATGATCCTGATAAGATGATTCGGGAAGAAGGAAAGGCAGGTTTTGAAAGAAGAATAGAAGAGTCTCAGTTACTATCTTCTTTTTTATTTAATAGATTAAAAAAAAGAATAGACTTAAGTAACAACGAAGGAAAAGCAAAGTTTAGTACTTTAGTTTCCCCAATTATTTGTAAGATACCAGGGTATGTTTTCAAGAAGTGCATGTTTAATGAACTTAGTAGAATCATAGGAGTTCCTATAAGAGAAAAAAATACTAAAGGAAATCTTAAAAAAGATTCTATAAGAAATTTCCTTGAAATAAGAAGATCTAACAATCAATCACGAACGATATTGCTCTTGATAAAATTATTAGTCAGGAATCCAAATTTTGCCAATCTGTTTCCAAATTTTAGTATTTCTGGATACAGAGATACGAGACTGTTAGGAACAAAACTTTTTGTAAAGATCTTTGAAACCTGTAGAAATTATCCTAATATTGATACACATCGATTAAAAGAACGTTTTAGAAATGATTTACTATTCAAAAAATTTGAGGAAATTTCAAAAAATTACGATTTTTTCATCGAAAAAGATATCGAAAAGAAAATTTTTGAAGATGCAATACTTCATCTCATTTCTTTTGCGTTAGATAAAAGATTGGATTTTTTGATCTCTAAAGAGAGGAAAATCGGTTTAACAATACAAGAAAAACAAGAAGTTTCGAACATAACTTCTCGAAAGATGAATGATTCATATAAGGTATGCTCAAAAACTTTAAGATATTTTAACTTATAATTTAACTTCATAAATTGATCTTTTAATTCATTAAATTATTGATAGGTATAAAATAAGGATTTATTATGGATCACAACCCTAAATCTCAGCTAAAAATATTAGTTAATAAAGGAAAGGAAAAAGGGTATCTAACTTATTCCGAAGTTAATGATAACCTTCCTGAAGATATAGTAGATTCTGATCAAATAGAAGACATTATTCAAACAATAAACGACATGGGAATTCGAATTACAGAAGAAGTTCCAGACGAAGATGATCTCATATTAACGGATCCAACAAACGGTACGGATGAAGAAACCGTGGAAGCCGCTACCC
>NZ_CP012839.1:232266-232798 GCF_002073895.1 Candidatus Riesia pediculischaeffi
GCGAGCGTTAATCGGAATTACTGGGCGTAAAGGGCACGCAGGTGGTAGATTAAGTTGATTTGTGAAATCCCTGAGCTTAACTCAGGAAAGCATTCAAAACTGATCTACTAGAGTCTTGTAGAGGGGAATAGAATTCCATGTGTAGCGGTGAAATGCGTAGAGATATGGAGGAATACCGATGGCGAAGGCAATTCCCTGGACAAAGACTGACACTCATGTGCGAAAGCATGGGGAGCAAACAGGATTAGATACCCTGGTAGTCCATGCTGTAAACGATGTCGATTAGGAGGTTGTCACGATCAAGTGATGGCTTCCGAAGCTAACGCGTTAAATCGACCGTCTGGGGAGTACGGCCGCAAGGTTAAAACTCAAATGAATTGACGGGGGCCCGCACAAGCGGTGGAGCATGTGGTTTAATTCGATGCAACGCGAAAAACCTTACCTACTCTTGACATCCAGAGAGATCTGCAGAGATGTAGATGTGCCTTAGGGAACTCTGAGACAGGTGCTGCATGGCTGTCGTCAGCTCGTG
>NZ_CP012839.1:232835-234767 GCF_002073895.1 Candidatus Riesia pediculischaeffi
GAGCGCAACCCTTGTTCTTTGTTGCCATCGATTCGGTCGGGAACTCAAAGAAGACTGCCGGTGATGAACCGGAGGAAGGAGAGGACGACGTCAAGTCATCATGGCCCTTACGAGTAGGGCTACACACGTGCTACAATGGCGTATACAGAGAGAAGCGAACTTGCAAAAGAGAGCCAAACTAAGAAAGTACGTCACAGTCCGGATTGGAGTCTGCAACTCGACTCCATGAAGTAGGAATCGCTAGTAATCGCGAATCAGCATGTCGCGGTGAATACGTTCTCGGGCCTTGTACACACCGCCCGTCACACCATGGAAGTGGGTTGTAAAAGAAGCAGGTATCTTTAACCTATTCGTAGGATAGAGCCTACCACTTTATGATTCATGACTGGGGTGAAGTCGTAACAAGGTAACCGTAGGGGAACCTGTGGTTGGATCACCTCCTTAAAGATGCGCAGGTGTTCGCAAGATAGAGCATTTTAAAAATTTCAATAGTAGAAATAGTTATCTTTTTTTTTAAAGAAAAAAGATCATTGTCCCCTTCGTCTAGAGGTTAGGACACCGCTCTTTCACGGCGGCAACAGGGGTTCAAATCCCCTAGGGGACGAGATAGCTCTTTTAAAATCGAATGTGAAACAAGCTAAATCTCGTCAAATCGTAAAGAATTTGACGAGATTATATATTCTCATCTTGATCTGAAGGATGAAGTTGAAACATTCTTCTTTCAGTTGTGAAGGTTAGATGAACAAGCGTATTCGGTGGATGCCTTGGCAATCAGAGGCGAAGAAGGACGTGCTAATCTGCGAAAAGCGTCGATGAGCTGATAAGAAGCGTTTAATCGGCGATATCCGAATGGGGAAACCCAACTAAACGAAGTTATCGTACGATGAATAAATAGTCGTGCGAGGCAAACCGGGGAGAACTGAAACATCTTAGTACCCCGAGGAAAAGAAATCAAATGAGATTCCCTGAGTAGTGGCGAGCGAAACGGGAGAAGCCCAAGAACAAAGTTCGATATCGGTTTTTAAGAGAATGATCTTGGAAAAGACAGTCATAGAGGGTGATGACCCCGTATCTGAAAAGATCCGATATCTGGTTCGAAGAGTAGGACGGGACACGTACATCCTGTCTGAAGATGGGGGGACCATCCTCCAAGGCTAAATACTACTGATTGACCGATAGTGAACTAGTACCGTGAGGGAAAGGTGAAAAGAACCCCGGTTAGGGGAGTGAAATAGAACCTGAAACCGTATACGTACAAGCAGTAGGAGTCTAAATAATTTAGATGACTGCGTACCTTTTGTATAATGGGTCAGCGACTTATATTCTGCAGCGAGGTTAACTTCATAAGGGAGCCGTAGGGAAACCGAGTCTTAACCGGCGATAGAGTTGTAGGATATAGACCCGAAACCCGGTGATCTAGCCATGAGCAGGTTGAAGGTTAGGTAACTCTAACTGGAGGACCGAACCGACTAATGTTGAAAAATTAGCGGATGACTTGTGGTTAGGGGTGAAAGGCCAATCAAACCGGGAGATAGCTGGTTCTCCCCGAAAGCTATTTAGGTAGCGCCTCGTATGATTTCTGTTGGGGGTAGAGCACTGTTTCGGCTAGAGGGACAGAAATGTCTGCTTATCCGATGCAAACTACGAATACCGATAGATCGAATACGGGAGACACACGGCGGGTGCGAACGTCCGTCGTGGAAAGGGAAACAACCCAGATCATCAGATAAGGTCCCAAAATTATGATTAAGTGGAGAACGAAGTGGGATAGCATAGACAGCCAGGATGTTGGCTTAGAAGCAGCCATCATTTAAAGAAAGCGTAACAGCTCACTGGTCAAGTTGTCCTGCGCGGAAGATATAACGGGGCTTAAATCATATACCGAAGCTATGACAGCAGGTGTAGTTTCGACCTGCTGGGTAGGGGAGCGTT
>NZ_CP012839.1:234811-235570 GCF_002073895.1 Candidatus Riesia pediculischaeffi
TGGAGGTATCAGAAGTGCGAATGCTGACATGAGTAACGATAAAGCTGGTGAAAAACCAGCTCGCCGAAAAACCAAGGGTTCCTGTCCAACGCTAATCGTGGCAGGGTTAGTCGATCCCTAAGGCGAGGCTGAAAAGCGTAGTCGATGGAAAACTGGTTAATATTCCTGTACTGAATATCGATTTCGATGTGGGAACGGAGTAGGATAGACTATCCGAGCGTAGGTTGTCTCGGTTTAAACGTATAAGTGGGTCGTATAGGAAAATCCGTACGATCGTCACACAAAGGCGTGAATACGATTACATCAGTAATGAAGTAGTTGATTCCAACTCCCGAGAAAATCCTCTAAGATATAATTGATCTTCAATCGTACCTCAAACCGACACAGGTGGTTAAGTAGAGAATACTAAGGCGCTTGAGAGAACTCAGGTGAAGGAACTAGGCAAAATAGTGCCGTAACTTCGGGAGAAGGCACGCTGAAATTGGTGATAGATCGCGCATCTTTAGCCGAGATCAGCCGAAGATACCAGCTGGCTGCAACTGTTTATTAAAAACATAGCACTGTGCAAACACGTAAGTGGAAGTATACGGTGTGAAGCCTGCCCGGTGCTGGAAGGTCAATTGATGAAGTAAGCGTAAGCGAAGCTTCTGATCGAAGCCCCAGTGAACGGCGGCCGTAACTATAACGGTCCTAAGGTAGCGAAATTCCTTGTCGGGTAAGTTCCGACCTGCACGAATGGCGTAATGATGGCCAGACTGT
>NZ_CP012839.1:235586-235953 GCF_002073895.1 Candidatus Riesia pediculischaeffi
CCACCTGAGACTCAGTGAAATTGAAATTGCTGTGAAGATGCAGTGTACCCGCGACAAGACGGAAAGACCCCGTGAACCTTTACTATAGCTTGATATTGAACATTGAATGTTGCTGTGTAGGATAGGTGGGAGGCTGAGAAACATGGACGCTAGTCCATGTGGAGCCGTCGTTGAAATACCACCCTGAAACGTTTTGTGTTCTAACTTAGACCCGTCATCCGGGCCGAGGACAATGTCTGGTGGGTAGTTTGACTGGGGTGGTCTCCTCCTAAAGAGTAACGGAGGAGTACAAAGGTTGGCTAATTACGGTCGGAAATCGTAAGGTTAGTGCAAAGGCATAAGCCAGCTTAACTGCGAGCGTGACGAC
>NZ_CP012839.1:399876-415454 GCF_002073895.1 Candidatus Riesia pediculischaeffi
ATCTATCGCAAATAGGATCGGAAGTTTTTGCATTGCAACATCGTGAATTACTTGATCGTATGCTCTCTGCAAGAAAGTAGAATACATAGAAACTACAGGATGATGACCACCTATCGCAAGTCCTGCTGCAAAAGTGATCGCATGCTGTTCTGAAATGGCAACGTCAAAAAATTGACCCGGATAAATCTTGCAAAATTCTTTCATACCAGATCCTTCTTTTTTCATGGCTGGAGTGATTGCAATCAATTTAGGATCCATGGAAGCTTCCTTACATAACCATCTTCCGAACAAGTCAGAGAATGTTTTTTTTTTTCTCCTCTTTTCAAAAGAACATACATCTTTTGTATCGAATGGTGGAACACAATGCCAGAAAATAGGATCTCTTTCAGCTGGAAAATATCCGTTTCCCTTCTTCGTTATCACATGTAATAACTTAGGACCTTCACGTACCTTTAAAAATTTAATCGTTTGAATTAGATTTCGAATATCATGCCCATCTGTAGGACCAAAATATTGTAATCCCAATGATCGGAAAAAATCGTTCACATCTCTCGATTGATACGATAGATCTTTTTTAGGAAGATCTCCTTGATGAATAGAATTTAAAGATCTCATAATCCATGAATCTTTTTCTCTTCTAAAAGATCTATTTTTGAGATAATTTTCGGTGTATTCCGATAAAGTTTCATGAAGAGCTCCTATATTGTTAGAAATGGACATCTTGTTATCATTTAAAATGATCAGCAAATCTTCTTTGACAGATCCTACGTGATTAATAGCTTCGAAGGCGATTCCTGCCGTTATTGCTCCATCTCCTATCACACATACTGTTTTTCTGTTCTTTCCTTCCATTCTTGCAGCTATAGATAAACCTAATCCGACACTAATGGATGTGGAGGAATGTCCAACGCTAAGTACATCATATTGGCTTTCTTCTCTCCATGGAAATGGATGTATGCCATCCTTCTTCCGAATGGTATGCATTTTCTTCCTTCTTCCAGTTAATATCTTATGCGGATAGGATTGATGTCCTGTATCCCATATCAACCGATCAAATGGTGTATCATATACATAATGTAGGGCTACGGTTAGTTCGATTACCCCCAATCCAGAAGCGAGATGTCCACTTGATTTGCTCACACTGTACAGAAGGAAATCTCTTATTTCTAAGCATAATTTAGATAATTTTTTTTCTGATAAGGATCGAAGATCTTTAGGGTTATCTATTTTCGATAAGATAGGGTAGAATTCGGATTCATCTTTCATTTCTTAAAAGTCAAACTGTACGTTTAAATTATTCACTTCGCAAAAATTTTATTCTAATTTATATTGAAATTCGTTTTTCCATTGAAAAATAAATTTGGTTATATTGTATAACATATCAACATTAAAACCATACCTTTCTTCAACGAGATAAATCTTTCTCATTGCCTCTTTATATAAACGATGTCCAAATTCTTTTGATTCGTTTAATCCAACTAAAATTGGGTAGGTTATCTTTTTACTTTTCTGAAGATTTGATTGATCTTTCTCAAGATCGATTAAATCATCGGATAATTGAAACAGCAATCCTACATTTTTTGAAAAATCATCTAAAATATGGATTAGATTTTTTTCATGCTGATATTGAGAAGCGTAAAAGCTCATTCTAATGGCGGCCTTTATTAGAGAAACAGTCTTATAATAGTAGATAGCATTTAATGCCTTAATATTCATTTTACCTGCATTATTTTCTGAAATATCTAAAGATTGTCCCATACATATCCCATTTATTCCACTTGCTATAGCTAATTCCCGAATGATTTGTAAATGATTTTCATGATCGATAGTTTTTCCATTCAAATCAAGTAATATTTCGAATGCTAAAGATTGTAAAGCATTTCCTGCTAAAATGGCGTTGGCTTCTCCAAACACGACGTGACAAGATTTCTCACCTCTTCTAATATCGTCATTGTCCATGGATGGTAAATCATCATGAATTAAAGAATATACATGTATGCACTCAACGGAAGCGGCTATTCTGCTCATTTGGTTATGAGAAACGTCCAACATATTTCCGATAGAATATACAAAGAAGGATCTAATTCTTTTTCCTCCAAAAACGACATATTGAATGGTGTTGATTAGATCTGAATCAATTACTTTGATACATCGGATATGTTTCTTTAGAAGATCATTTACTTGCTTTTTAATCAGATCGAATTGTTGGTGAAAAGTCAGTTTAGTGAACATCTATCATTTGATTTTGTTATATTGTTAAACAACATCTTCCATGAGAAAACTGAAATTCGTTGAAAAATAGTATACTGCAAAAAAATTTTGAAAATACCGACAGCACGATACTGTTGTTTCGTTTAAGAAAAAATTAACACGATTTCAGCTGGTCATATTTTTATCGATTTTGCCGTAAATTCTCATTTTTTTTATCTAACAATAATTCTTGTATTACATCTTCCGATGTGATCCTATCTTTCATTAAATTGAGATCATATCTCTTGTTGTTAAGTTCTTTAACTTTTAAATCTAAAATTTCCGCATCCTCTGGATAATAAAAACTTAAACCAATGAAAATCCAAATCAGAGAAACTATGATACAAAGTATAAATACTGAGTGAATTCCTTGATATTCTAGTAACCATCCGCCCAAAATTCCTCCGATCATTATTCCAAAACATTGAAAAGAATAATACATACCCATAGCTATGTATTTTTGTTGAAGAAAGTATTCTTTTTTCGCTAAAGTTTGTATGAGGGTTTCCATAATATTAAAAGCGATAAGAAAGATTTGTAAACCGAATGAAAATATAAAAAACCTACTAAATGAACTCATAAAGATTATTTCAGAAAAAATAAATAAGATCGTACAAACTAATAAAGCTTGTTTTATCTTTTTAGTTTTTTCTAAAGCCGTCGATATTATCAAAGCGATCATGAAAGATAAAAAAAGAATTATTAAATACAGTTTCCAATTTTTTTCGATAGGTAAAAAACCTTTGCTTGATATCGTTAACGGTAAAACAGTAAAATCAGATATCAGCAAGATATGTAAAAAACATATTCCGAAATTTAACTTCATTAATCGATGATTTTTAATAATATTTTTCATACTGATCTTAAAGAATTGATTTTGCGATTTCAATTCTGTAAGTAATTTCTGATCAGGGATAAAGAAAACAACGATCAACATTGACATTATCGCAAAAATGCTAGAAATAAAAAAAAGACCACGTAATCCTACAAAGTAAGTGATTATAGGACTAAATATGATCGCTAATATGAAAATGAAGAAAAAGTTTATTCCAATAGTAACCTTCATTTTTATTCTGTTTCTTTCTCTGATTGAATCAGATATGTTCGCTATCATTGCTGAAGAAATCGCTCCAGATCCTTGTAAAGCTCTACCGATAATCAATCCCCATATCGATTTAGAAAACGCTGATACAACACTTCCAGTGATAAAAATAAACAAACCCACCATAATCAATTTTTTTCTTCCAAAACGATCTGATATCATTCCAATCGGTATTTGAAATACTGCTTGTGTCAAACCATATATACCGATCGCTAACCCTAAAAGAAAACCGGTAGAATCTTTTAGATTACCACCATAACTTACTATTACTGGAAGAGTCATGAATGTGCTAAACGTTCGAAGAGTAAAGACGGATCCCAAACTAAAAACTATTTTAAATTCTTTTTTGGATATTTTTTCTTTCATATACTTTTGATCTTACGATAAATTTATACCGCAGATGATTTTCATTTTTTTGAATCTCTTAAAGATAAAATGTATAAGATTTAAAACTGTAATTTCATTATATATTTGAAATAATTCTTATCAGTCAATTTTAGATTTTATCAATAATCAACATGAGATCGAATAAGTTGATCGATAGTATGGAAAATACAAGACTCTTTTTAGACCATCTTTTTAAACTATTGTGAGTGTTACCAATCATACTGTTTATTATCATCAACATCCAAGATAAGTTCATAGTTGTAATAGCTACCAAATAATTAAATCCTACATATCTAAAAAAGAATGGTACGGTACAAACTATCGAAAATATCAAAACATATATTAAGATATGTACTTTTGTATTAAATAATCCTATTTTGGTCGGTAAAATTGGAATTTTCGCTTTCAGATAATCCCGTAGAAACAATAAAGATATGGAATAAAAATGCGGAATTTGCCAAAAAAATAAGATAAAATAAACGATAATTGATTTCAAATCTATTCGATTTACAACGGAACAGTAAGATATGATAGGAGGTGTTGATCCTGATAAACTTCCCAAAAATATGCTGTAGTGAGTCTTTTTCTTCAGTACAGTATACAAAAAATAAGTTGATATACCAAAAACTGCGACACATATTGAAAGAAAGTTAGATACACTGCTTAAGATGACTAAACCAAAAAATAATAAAAAAAATGAAGATAACAAGAAGTAAACACACTGTACCAAATCGTATTTGGTTAGAATTCTATCTCTTGTTCTATTCATCATTCCATCAACTCTTCTATCCATAAAGTTATTTAAAATAAAACAAGAGGAGATCATAAAAAAAATGCTTAATATGACACAGAAGCTACGAAAAGTATCAAACGGATTATTATCTACTATCAATAACCCAGTGGCAGAAGATATTAAGTTTCCAATCATAACCTTCGGTCTAATCACTTCTAAATATTTTTTCATATCAATTTAACATGTTGATCTTTAAGTGATACATTATCCAAAGAGATCCTGAAAAAAATATCAAAGCGATCGTCATGACAAACACTAAGAAGGATATCTTGTATATCTTTTCCTTAGAAAAATATGAATCTGAAAAAAATGAAAAATGAAATATGGTTCTAATTACTAGAGCTAAAACAGATACTATTATCACCAAACATCGTGTCGTTTTTGTTGAAAACAACATAAAGAAAAACGGAGTTGTTGTTACTAAAAAACATGTAAAAGAATAAGATAAAAATTTTTTTAGTTGATTCATCTCTTTAAATTATTTTTTAAAAAGTTTATCTTATAAGGTCTCAACGAGAAGATAAACAGCAGTAACTATTAAAAACCACACAATATCTAAGAAATTCCAAAATTCTCCCAAACATTTTAATGATATTAAGTTTTTTTCATTTAAGTTGTGCAATGAAACTCTTATTCCTAAAACGATAGTCCAGATTAACCCGAAGAAAATATGTAGATTATGAATACCAATTACAACGAAGAAGGCAGAAAATATAGCATTTTTTTTTGGTGAAAAACCCAATTGTAATAAACTAAAGATTTTACATATCTCTATTAAAAAAAACATCGTTCCAAAAATTAACGAAAGAGACAAAACTTTCATAAAGAACTTTCTGTTCTTTTTTACAACAATGGAAGTTTGAGAAAATTGAAATATTAAGTTGCTGATCAGCAACAAAACGGTTTCCAAAAATACTACGTTTAAATCTATATGTTTCTTTAAATCTAATAAGTATGTGGATCTTTCAAAAAAAACAAAGTACACCAATATGAATGAAACAAATAACAATATATCACTCATCAAGTATATCCAAAATCCAAAGATAGTTCTATCATTTTTCTCTGATATGAATTGATCATGTGATGACACTCTTCCTCCTATGTTATATCTAACCATCTCTCTTATTTTATATAAAATATTTTTTCTTCCATTTTTCGGATAATTTTAGAATCAATACGAATTACCTTTTCTTTCTCTAAAAAAGAACGGATTGAAAAAATTACTATAAACAATATTCCAAGTGCTGCCATCCACCATATGCGCCAAACCATGGAGAATCCGAAAATCAAAGAAAAAAGACCGATCATTATTCCAGAAGAAGATCTTTCTGGAAGATAGATTGATTTATAATTGATAGATTTTTTTCTACTCTTTCGGATCTTCTTTTTTAATTTTTTTTGTTTCCCACCAATCATCACGACTATTTACTTTTGGTAAATATGCGAAATTATAAATCGGAGCAGGAGAACGAATAGACCATTCTAACGTTCTTCCATTCCAAGGATCTCCGGTAAAATCTAAATTCTTATCTTTATGTAATATACTATATATTACTTGGAAAACCTGAAACAAAATACCTATCGCTATGATGATGGTACCAAAATAAGCTATAGATAACAGAAAATGATGCCTATGATTGATATGTTGACTCAATCTCCTCGTCATTCCATCTAACCCTAAGAAATATAAAGGAATGAAGGCTAGTAAAAAACCTACTATCCATAAGAAAAAAGATAGAATTCCAATCTTTTCATTCAAGGTAAATCCAAATATTTTTGGAAACCAATATGTAATACCAGAAAAACATCCAAATACTACTCCTCCTATAATGACATTATGAAAATGAGCAACCAAAAATAAACTGTTATGCAAAAAAAAGTTTGCTGATGGAATAGATAAGAGTACTCCAGCGGCTCCTCCTATCGTAAAGGTGATTATAAATCCTAAGGTCCATAACATAGGAGTTCGAAAAACTATTTTTCCTCTGAACATCGTAAATAACCAATTGAATATCTTTAATCCAGTTGGAATAGCAATAATCATTGTCGCAATTCCAAAAACGGAGTTTACAGTTGCTCCGGATCCCATTGTGAAGAAATGATGCAACCATACCATAAAAGACATCACTGTAATTACAACGGTTGCTAAAACTAATGATTGATAACCAAATATCTTCTTTCTACAAAATGTAGATGTCACTTCAGAGAAAATTCCAAACACCGGTAACACTAATATATAAACCTCAGGATGTCCCCATGCCCAAATTAGATTGATGTACAACATCATGTTTCCACCACCATCGTTCGTAAAGAAATGACCACCTAAATATCTATCTACAGACAACAATGCAATCGTAGAGGTCAAGATAGGAAAAGAAGCAATAATTAATATATTTGAACAGAGAACAGTCCATATAAAAACTGGCATTTTCATCATTGACATTCCTTGTGCTCTCATTTTAAAGATCGTTGTAATCAAGTTAATTCCATTTAATGTGGTGCTAACACCAGCTATTTGTAAACTCCATATCCAATAATCTACTCCAACGTCAGGACTATATTCCATTTCAGATAAGGGTGGATAAGCTAGCCACCCTGTTTTAGCAAACTCTCCAACAAACAAAGACAGATTCATTAATAACACGCTAGATAAGAAAATCCAAAAACTAATGGAATTCATGCGAGGAAATGCAACATCTCTGGATCCAATTTGTAATGGTACAATAATGTTCATCAACCCTATAATCAGTGGCATCGCCATGAAAAATATCATGATTACTCCATGAGCTGTGAAGATTTGATTGTAATGATCAGGTGTAAGAAATCCATTCCCTCCAAATAAATCTGTAGATGCAAGAACTTGTTGAGTTCTCATCATCATTGCGTCTGTAAATCCGCGGAACAACATTACCATGGAGACAAAAATATACATGATTCCGATTTTCTTATGATCCAAACTCGTAATCCAATTTCTCCATAATGATCCCCATTTCTTCAGATAAGTGATTGATGAAAGAACAACTAAAACAATCAAAAATGTAAGCATCATTGTCATGAATATGATTGGTTCATGTATTGGAATCGCTTTCAGAGTAAGTTTGCCAAACATATACTATTCCTCAATATTACGTTCTTATAAATCTACATCTCAAATAAAACTGTATTGTTCTTGAAACACTAATCCGACAATATGATAAAATTTCTTATCAATTTATTAATTAAAAGTCAATTACGAGAAACTATCTGGTCATACAATTTCGGAGATACCTCTGAAAAGTATATGATTGGTTCTTTGGTACTTGGAAGAGAAACTTCTTGAAAATCTCTAAAACTTTTCATTTGTTTTTTTGACTTTTGAACTATGTTAACCCATCTGTCAAAGTCTGATCTACTGTCAATAACAACCTTAAATTTCATATCTGAAAACCCTGACCCACTATAGCTAGATGAAAAACCTTCAGTTATACCTACGCTGTCTGATATCAGATTAATTTTTGTTCTCATACCATTCATTGCATAAATTTGTCCTCCTAAAGATGGAATAAAAAAGGAGTTCATCACTGAGTGGGAAGTTAAATTAAACTCAATTGGAACGTGTGCTGGAATATGAATTTCATTAATTGTAGCTATTTTATGTTCAGGATAAATAAAAATCCATCTCCAGTCAGTTGATATAGCTTGAATTACTATTTTTTTTTCAAGACTATCGATCTTTTTATAAGGATCCAACTGATGGGTTGTTTTCCAAGCTAGAATACTTAATATTAGAACAATAAATATAGGAAAAATCCAACAAAATAATTCTATTCTTTTAGAAAATGACCAATTTGGAAGGTAGATAGAATGTTTATTGTTTTCACGATATTTAATTGAAAAAAAAATCGTCATAAATATAACAGGAATAACTACTACGGACATCAAAATTATGGAAGATAATATTATTATTTTTTGTTCCTCACAAATTTTTCCTTTCGGATGCATGATTGTACTGCTACAACCAGATAGAAAAATAGTAGAAATCAAAGTTATGAAAAATAAGAATGATTTCTTGTTTTTAAAATTAGAGTTTTTCATAGCGTATTATATTCCTGATAAATAAGTTATTGCTTTCAACCGTATCTTATGTTCTTAGGTATCGTATATTAATATATTAAGCGCAGTCAAATCTAACATAAGCTTAAAATTTTACGAAATTTTTATCTCACAAAGTCATTAATGGATAGAACTAAGATAAATTAAATCCGCTACCATTTTAAATTAAAAAACTCATGTGTCATGAAAATTCTTCACCTGTTGCAGTTCCCTTATATCTTATAAAAACGGAATATTTTTAAATTCTTTTCCTATTTTTTATATAACAGTTTCATTCATCAAATTAGGTTTTTCAAAAGATTAATTGAGAAAGATGGGGAAGATATTTTATAAATGATATAGATTTTTATGTTAGTATCTGTTAATAGATTATAATCGATTATGAAACCAACGTGAGAGATCTATTTAAATTGAACCAATTGTAAAATATTTTATCGATCACAATATATAGCTCAACAAATTTTGTAGATAGCAAAATTCGTTATGAAAAATGTGAAAAATGTTTGACTTTTTGGTATCGATCGTAGTTTGTCTATTCTAAATTTACTGAGAAGTATATAGATTCGTAAAAGAACGTAGAAACATAAATATATTCTATGTTTCCAGTGAGGTACAACATTCTCCTACATCTTATCGCCAAAGTACAATTATGTAATTAAATCTAAATTTTTTATCGATTAATAATTTGTTACAGTGTTGCAATTATGTATCGTAACCTCACTTTCATGGGGTTTATAAATAATACAACGCAGTTTTGAGGAAGATAGAACTCAATATAACAAATCGAAACACAATCTTATACCTGACTATGAGTTCAATAAAAACTACATAAAGCTAATGAAAGAAAAAGTTAACATACCTATTTGATAAGATTTTCACGATCGAAGACATGAAAATATTTGATTTAGACAAGAAAATTCTAATATTTGTTAGATAAAATGAAAAAGTTTAAAATTGATCTGTAGTATATTTTTACATATCTAGGGAGCTACTCTAGAATTACAAATCGACCATTAGGATCTATATTTCAAATTTCAAAAATTATAAAATTTTAATCATCCCTTAACAGGAACAGAAACATGCCGATCATACCTACTGTAGTAGAACAGACTTTTTGGGGAGAAAGATCTTACGATATATATTCTCGTTTACTTAAAGAAAGAATCATCTTTCTGACAGGTTATATTGAAGATAACATGGCAAACTTAATAATTTCTCAATTACTATTTTTAGAATCAGAAGATCGCACAAAAGAAATTTATCTTTACATCAATTCACCAGGAGGTGTCATCACGTCAGGGATTTCTATTTATGACACGATACAGTTTATAAATCCAAAAGTTAGCACAATATGTATTGGTCAAGCTTGTTCTATGGGTGCATTTTTATTAGCTTCTGGTGCCAAAGGTAAAAGGTATTGTTTACCAAATTCAAGAATTATGATCCATCAACCTATTGGAAGTTTTCATGGACAAACGACAGATATAGAAATTCAAACTAGAGAAATTGTAAAGATTAGATCTAAGATAAATAAGTTGATGGCAAAACATACGAAAAGAAAAATTGAACAAATAGAAAGGGATACAGAAAGAGATTACTTTTTGTCTTCAGAAGAAGCTGTTAACTACGGAATAGTAGATAAGATATATTTTAACAGAAGCTCTATCTGAATTGAATATAAAATAATCGACTATTATATATTTAAAAGTTAATGGGTTAATTGAATAATATTTATGAAAGATAAACATCAAAATGATTCCAAAAATTTACTTTTTTGTTCCTTTTGTAGAAAGGACCAAAATGAAGTTTTTAAATTAATTTCTGGATATTCAGCATATATATGCGATAAATGTATAAATTTGTGTGGAGAGATTATTCGAAAAACCGATAAAAAATATGTCCCAAATTTTCTTCATAATTTCGATATAAAACCGAACGTTATCAAAGAATATCTGGATGATCACGTAATTGGACAAGATTGTTCCAAAAAAATTCTTTCAGTAGCAATTTACAACCATTACAAAAGATTAATCAACAACGATTCCAAAAAAACAAGCTTTCATTCAACAGAAATAGAGAAGAATAACATTTTATTAATCGGTCCCACAGGAAGTGGGAAAACTTTGTTAGCTAAAACATTAGCGAACTATTTAAATATTCCTCTTTCCATATCCGATGCAACTACATTAACAGAAGCTGGTTACGTTGGAGAAGATATAGAAAATACAATTCAAAAACTATTACAGAGATGTGATTACAATGTTGAATTAGCTCAGACAGGAATAGTATATATTGATGAAATCGATAAAATTTCCAGAAAATCTGAAAGTCCTTCAATCACTAGAGACGTTTCCGGGGAAGGGGTACAGCAATCTTTATTAAAATTAATAGAAGGAACTATCTCCTCTGTTCCACCGCATGGTGGAAGAAAACATCCTCAACAAGAGTTTTTACATGTCGATACTTCAAACATCCTTTTTATATGCGCGGGTACATTTTTCGGACTAGATCAAATTATTTCGAAAAGACTCAATATGAGTTCAAAAATAGGATTTTCCGCTAAATTGGTTGATTATAATCACCATAAAACAAGATCCTCTAACATTCTATCTAAAGTAGAACCTCAAGACTTAATTAAATTTGGAATGATACCAGAATTTGTTGGAAGATTATCTACATTTGCTATTTTAGAAGAACAAAACGAAGAATTGTTGGTCAAAATTTTAAAAGAACCTAAAAATTCTTTAATTAAGCAGTATCAAAAACTTTTTGAAATGGAAAACGTACAATTGGAATTCGAAGAAGAATCTCTTAAAGAAATTGCGAAAAAAGCAATATTAAAAAAAACTGGGGCAAGAGGTTTAAAATCCATTTTAGAAAAACTCTTGCTTGATATTATGTATGAATTACCATCTACAAAAAAGAAGATTAAAAAAGTTATTGTTGATAAAGAATCGATATCTGAGAGATCCAAACCTCGAGTAATCTATAGTATGTAAGAATTTTATGTATAGAAACATCTTCAAATTGTTTCAGATATTTCTATAAATTGATCTATGATAGGAAAACAGCCATTAGATCTAGAACACTAGCAAGTTAAAAAGAGAAATCTTTATGAATCTTGAGAATTCAGAAAAAATTGAAATACCAGTATTACCATTAAGAGACGTAGTAGTATATCCCAATATGGTGATTCCTTTGTTCGTTGGAAGGGAAAAATCGATTCGATGTTTAGAAGCTGCAATGAATGATAATAAAAAGGTTGTACTAGTTGCGCAAAAAGAGGCATCAAAAGAATATCCAAATATCACTGATCTTTTCTCTATAGGAACAATGTCCTGTATATTACAAATGCTCAAAATGTCAGACGGTACATTAAAAGTATTAGTGGAGGGAATTGAAAGAGTTAAGATTGTTGACCTAAAAGATAGAGAGGATTACTTCGTTGCTCATGTGGAATACTTCAATAAATCTGATATCAGCGAAGAAGAACAAAAGGTTCTCAATAGAACAGTGATTAACCAGTTTGAAAGTTATATAAAACTAAATAAAAGGATTTCTCCAGAGGTATTGATATCTTTACGATCTATTGAAAAATCAGAAAAGTTGGCTGATACCATAGCCTCACACATGTCTTTAAAAGTCAAAGATAAGCAAAGAATCTTAGAGACTTCAGATATTTCGAAAAGATTAGAATGTTTGATGGTTATGATGGAATCAGAAATCAATTTTCTCAGAATTGAAAAAAAGATTCGTGATAGGGTTAAGAAGCAGATGGAAAAAAGCCAACGAGAATACTACCTGAACGAACAAATAAAAGCAATTCAAAAGGAGTTAGGAGAGATTGAAAACGTCCCTGATGAATTTGAAGTGTTTAAGAAAAAAATCGAACTAGCGAAGATGCCGAGAGAAGTTAAAAGAAAGGTTGAATCAGAACTGCAAAAGTTGAAAATGATGTCTCCTATATCGGCAGAAGCTACTGTTTTAAGAAGTTATGTTGATTGGATAGTTAATGTTCCATGGAGAAAAAAAAGTAGAATTAAAAAAAATTTAACTCAAGCAAAAATGATATTGGATAGAGATCATGATGGATTGGAAAAAGTTAAAGAACATATCTTAGAATATTTGGCAGTGCATATTAGGACTAATAAGATCAAAGGACCGATTTTATGCTTAGTAGGACCTCCAGGAGTAGGAAAAACATCTTTAGGAAAATCTATTGCGAAGGCCACAGGGAGAAGATATATAAGGATGTCTCTTGGTGGAGTTCGTGATGAAGCGGAAATAAGAGGACATAGAAGAACGTATATTGGATCAATGCCTGGCAAGATAATACAGAAGATGACCAAAATTGGAGTCAAGAATCCTTTATTTCTTTTCGATGAAATAGATAAAATTTCTTATGAAGCGAGGGGAGATCCTGCTTCAGCTTTGTTAGAGGTTCTCGATCCAGAACAAAATATCGCATTTAACGATCACTATTTAGAGATCGATTATGACCTATCTGATGTAATGTTCATCGCTACATCTAATACAACCCGCATTCCTACAGCTTTATTAGATAGGATGGAAATCATAAGAATATCCGGTTATACCGAGGAAGAGAAAAAGAAAATTGCAAAGAACCATTTGTTTCCAAAACAATTTAAAAGAAACGCTTTGAGAGATGGAGAATTGTTCATACATGATAATGCGTTTGAAGAGATCATCCGTTATTATACCAGAGAAGCTGGAGTAAGGAATCTTGAGAGAGAGATCTCAAAGATATGCAGAAAAACTGTAAAAATTATAACAAGTAATTGTTCCATTAGTAAGATCAACGTTGACAAAGATAATTTAAAGGAATATTTGGGATTTCGAAAACTTGATTATGGAAAAGTAAGAGATAGTAATAAGATTGGTCAAGTGACAGGTTTAGCTTGGATGGAATCCGGTGGAGATCTTTTAACAATCGAAACGGTTTGCGTTCATGGAAAAGGGAAATTAACTTATACGGGATCTTTAGGAGAGATTATGAAGGAATCTATTCAAACATCGCTTATGTTCATTCGTTCAAAATCCGAACAATTGAATATCGAACCCAACTTTTATGAAAAAAAGGATATACATGTCCATGTTCCAGATGGAGCAACTCCAAAAGATGGACCTAGCGCTGGAATAGCCATATGTACTGCTTTAGTTTCCTGCCTTACGAGCAACCCTGTTCGGTTTGATGTAGCTATGACTGGAGAAATCACTTTAGAGGGAATGATACTTCCTATCGGAGGTTTAAAAGAAAAACTTTTGGCAGCTCAAAGAGGAGGAATAAAAACTGTAATTATTCCGAACAATAATCGTCATACGTTGCAAGAACTACCGAAAAATATAATTGATTCTTTAAAAATTCATACAGTAAAAAACATGAAGGAAGTTTTTTCCGTTGTCTTTCAATATCCGATGAATAGTAAGTTTATCAATAATTAAACTACTCGATTATATAATCAATACGTTGCTTCAAAAATTTTTAGCCGTAAATTTTAAAAATCAATCCAAAATTGTCTCTCTATTATAAGGACTTTAAACGGTGATATGACGTTCGTCTTAGTTTGATGTTATATGAATAAAATAATATCCTCTTTAATCATTCTATCACTATTGTTCACAGGAATCAGTAGCTATTTTTTTAACAGCGATTATTTTGATAAATATGTCATAAAAGTTAATGAAGAATTAATCTACAAAGATCAGTTTAAAAAGGCCGTGCAAAGAGAAAAATATCTTCTCTCAAAGGATATGAATCAAGAATTTTCTTGGAATAAATACGATAAAGATTTAGAAGCTCTCATACGAGAACAAGTTTTAAATAAGTTAATTCAAGAAATATTACTGTATCAGTATTCAAAAAAATTAGGAATAAAAATTGGAGAAGATCAAATTATGGAAGAAATACTTCATTTTCCAATTTTTCAAAAAAATGGAATATTTGATCGTGAAAAATACAAAGATTTTTTATCAAAAAATAATATCCTAGGAAAAGATTTTTCGAAAGAAATCAAAAAAAATCTTTTCATCAAAAAAATTATACAAGCATATCTATTTGATGAGTTCTGTTTACCTTCCGAATCTTTCGAATATGCCAAGTTCCTTTTTCAAAAAAGAAGAATACAGATCTTAACTTTACCGATTCTCAAATATCAAAAATTACAAAACGTTCAAGAAGAAGAGATGAAGAATTATTATCGAAATCATCAAGAACAATTTCTATTTCCTAAGATGGCCAAGGTACGTTACATAAAATTAGATGTGAACGATCGAATAGATCTAGATTTGAAAGAGGAAGAAATATTTGATTTTTATCAAAACAACAGGGAAATGTTCGTTTTACCTGAAAGAAACTATTACAGCATGATTCAAACAGATAGCATGAAAGATGCAGAACTAATTTTAGATAAATTAAATTTAGGACATTCTTTTCAAGATTTAGCAAAAGACTTTTCCACACATGTTTTAAGTTCAAAAAAAGATGGTTCTATCGGGTGGATAGATAAAAAATCTCTATCGAAAACCATCATTCCTGCAAATTTAATCAGAGTAGGTCAGATTTCAAAAATCATTAGATTTGAAGAGAAATATCTGATATTTCGGTTAGATCGTTCTTCTGAAAAATATTATAAAACGTTTTCAGAATCTAGATCAGAAATAAAGGATATCATTTCAAAAGATAAATCTTCGAAAATTTTTTCTGAAATCAAGAGATCTCTGTTAGAAGTAGCGGATAAGAACGATACCACTTTGCTGTCAAACATACAAAAAAAATTTCATATTAGTGCACATCAAACCGATTGGTTTGAATTCAGAAGTTTACCGAGACAAATTAATTTCAAAAAAATAGAGAAATTCATTTTTTCTAATGAAATACAACCTATTTCCGTTAAGAACGATCGAAATAAGATCGGAATCGTGGAAATAGGTAAG
>NZ_CP012839.1:415485-483512 GCF_002073895.1 Candidatus Riesia pediculischaeffi
AATCTATAAAATCTTTCGATCTGGTCAAGGATGAGATTCATGAAACGATTAGTTTTAGAAAAGCATATGAAGAAACCGAACAAGATGGAAAATCTATTATAGATCAATTAAAATCTTTAAAAGAAGTAGGTGAAGAAAATTTCTTCAATACATGGTCCGTACGTTTTGAAGATGAAAAGATCATTTCTAGGAGTGGGATCAGAAATTCTTCTTTTCTTCATAACGCTTTTAACATGTCTATTTCTAATAAAGGAAATCCAAGTTATTGCATGATAAGGGATCGAAATCACGACCTAATAATCATTAAGTTAATAGGTATTATCCACGTGCAACCGAACGATAGAGAAATACAATTGATTTCTTCGGAAATTCTTAAAAATCTCAACTCCATAGTTATGGAATCCCTTTTTTCTCATCTTTTCAGTCGAGCAAAGATTAGCTAAAAATCGATTTTAAAATCCAGAAACCTTATATTTTTTATTTATTTCGATCAGCGCATGATAAATAACTCCTAAAACAATTATTAGAACATCAATAAAAAAAATTACAAGCTTGTGAACTCGTTCTTTGTTTTAGTTTTAAATGGTCCCTAGTTTCGTTTTCATAAAAATTGATTCAATCGGATTATTTTCAGGATCGTTATCAAACAAATTAAAAGAAATGAAAAAATTAATCGAAAAAATCATTTACCTATCAAGATGGTTATTGTTTCCTGTATATATGGGGTTATCTTTTGGATTTATTCTTTTAACTCTGAAGTTTTTTCAAAAAGTTCTTTATACTATTCCAGAATTATTCAAGATTGATGAATCTGGTCTGATACTAACAGTCCTTTCTTTAATCGATATCGCTTTGGTTGGCGGATTATTGGTGATGGTTATGTTTTCTAGCTATGAAAATTTTATTTTAAAGATGACGGTAGATGATAAACATCAAAAATTAAGTTGGATGGGAAAGATGGATGTCAATTCTATCAAAAACAAAGTTGCATCTTCCATCGTTGCGATTTCTTCAGTACATTTGTTGCGTCTTTTTATGGAGGCTGAAAAAGTAGCAGATGATAAGATCATGTGGAGCGTAATCGTGCATTTAACCTTTGTTCTGTCCGCATTTGGAATGTCATATATTGATCGTATGAGCAAGAATAATAATCTATCAAAGATGGATATATCAAAATAAATCATTTATCTTACGAATAAGATATCATTTATTGTAATATGGAGCTATTTTCCAATGCAGAAATTGGAAAAAATATCATTTAAAATTTTTTGTGAAGAATATTTTTTACCGTTAAATATCTGATTTAAGTATCTGTTCGCTGACTTCACTTCTTCCGCTACCATTTCTACAGATTGATAACAGCTAAGATTGTTCGCTCTTTTTAAATGTTTCAAAGCCTTCTTCGCGAAACAATAGTACCTATACTTGACGTTTAAAGCACTTTCCACATGATTTTTACGTTGTATAGTTCGTTTAAGATGCTTTTTTAAAATGTTCAATCCATCTTCTGTTCGTACTGATAAAAATATGACATTACATCCTTCTATTATCGTAACTTTCGATAATAATCTGTCAACGTCTATTTTATTCCTTATAATGGTATAAGACTGATGGGATTTGAGATTTTTTTTAAGAAAAGATAGAATGTAGTTTTTTTTAGAAAAAAATCCTTCACAGATATTATCTGTAACATATAAAATATGATCTGATTTTTTTACCTCATTCAAAGCTCTCTTTATTCCAATCCTTTCTATATCATCGTTTGATTTTCTAATTCCTGCAGTATCGGAGATTTGTATTAAAATTCCGTTTATATACATGTTTTCTTTAATAACATCTCTCGTTGTACCTCGGATAGAAGTAACGATAGATGTTTCCTTTCCTGACAACAAATTCATCAAACTTGATTTCCCAGAGTTCGGCTTTCCTATGATTGCAACTTTGATCGAATCGGAAATACATATATTTTTGTGAGCTTTATTAAATATCGATTCTAATTTTGAGATAATATTCTGAATTCTTTTATATATTAAATGTACAGGAGAAGATATGTTTTCTTCTGGAAAATTAATTTCAATCTCAATCATGGATTCAACTTCTTCAACCATCCTTTTTATAGAACGCAATTCCATAGAATATTTTGAATCTTTACCAATATGTTCAATGGATCTTCTGATAGATTCTTTATTACTTGCGTTGATTAGTTCACAAATAGATTCTGCTTGAACTAAATCTACTTTGTTATTTAAGAAAGCCCTCTTTGTGAATTCCCCAGGATAGGCCATTCTTATCTCACAAGTTCGTAAAATATTCTCTAACAATATATCTAGAACGAATTGTCCACCATGAGCATGTAGCTCAACAATATTTTCTCCAGTAAAAGAATTTGGTTTTGCGAAATATATGGCTATTCCGTAATCTAATATTTGATCGCATGATCCATAAAATGGTAAATAGGTTGCATATCTAGGCTTTAATCTTTTTTTTAATATCTTTTCGCATATCTGATCCGATTTTTCACCGGAAATTCTAAGTATTCCAATCCCTCCTATTCCAGGAGGTGTAGATTGAGCAATGATTGTATCATCTAAACTTTCTTGTATCATATGAAATTTTATTTTATAGATAAAATTATGGAGATCAAAAAACTAATTTTTGTTAGATTTTTTCAATCCTCTTTTCCTTAAAACCCGATAGATAGCCTTTTGTTGAATAATTGTAACTAAGTTGCTAATAAAATAATATAAAACCAATCCAGAAGGAAACCATAAGAAAAATACCGTAAAGAATATTGGGATGTAGTCAATTATCTTTTCGTGAGCTGAATCCGGTTTTGTTGTATTAGGAGACATTTTTTGAATAAGATACATGGTAACTCCCATCAAAAATGGAAGAAAATAGTAGGGATCTCTGGAAGATAAATCTTGTATCCAATATATAAAAGGAGCTTGACGTAATTCTACTGCACCTATCAACATATAGTACAGTGCAAGGAATATTGGCATCTGTATTACTACTGGAAGACAACCTCCTAATGGATTAACTCTTTCTTTCCTATACAATTCTATAACTTCTTGACTCATCTTATTCTTGTCTTTTCCTGAACGTTTTCTGATCTCTTCTAATTTAGGTTGTAAGAATCTGATCTTGGCCATAGAAACATATTGTGCCTTTGTCAAGGGATACATCATTCCTCTAACAATGAAAGTAATAATGATGATAGAAAAACCCCAATTATTAACAAATCGATGAATAAATTGTAATAACTGAAACAACGGTTTAGAGATGAACCACAACCATCCATAATCAACTGTAAGATCAAGATGATCAGCTACTCTTGACATTTCCGTCTGTAATTCCGGACCAATCCATATCTTAGAAATATATTGAAATCTTTCATTTCTCTTTACTGTAATCTGGGGGGTCTTATAACCAATAATTGCAGCATTTCCATTAAAATTAATTGAATATAAAGAATTTCTGTATTCTTTATTTAATATCCATGCGCTTGCAAAATACTGTTGTAACATGGCTATCCATCCAGATTTTGTATAAATTTCCAATTCATTTTTTATAAGATCACTAAATGTACATTTTTTATACTTCGTTTGATCAGTGGAATAAGCTGCTCCACGATAGGAATGGATAGAGAAACCATGATTTTCTGAATTATCCTCATTAGACTCTTGTATGCTTTGTTTCAATTGTCCGAATATAGAAATTCTAACATCTTTTTTACTATCATTAATGATTTGATATTTCACAGTGATATCATATTGATCATCCTTAAATACATAAATTTTTTTGTATTTTACTTTATTTTTTCCTAAAAAAAACAATGGAACTTCTATATATTTTTCTTTATCCCGAGCTATAAAGTGATCTTCTTTAGCGTAATAAGTTGGTCTAATGCCATGATCATAATTCATATTATCCGGACCATCCTTTCCGATAAATCCGCTTTGTATTTGATATATAAAATCTTCTTTTGTTTTTATCATTGTAAATGGTTGATCGGAATTTAATTTCTTTTTATATTTTATTAAGTCAACTCTATATATGTCTCCCCCTTTTTTATCAATAAACAATTCAAATACTTTGGTCCTTACTTTTACAAAAGATTTATCATCTTCTTCTTGAAGATGACGATTAATTCTTCGATCTAAAGGAATATCATTTGTTTTTTCTGTCTCTATCGAAGATTTCTCTTGAATTTTATCATTTTTCCATATTTGCCATATCAAAGAAGAAACGAACAAAAAAGCGATGAGTAATAAGTTTCTATGAGGATACATGGATGAAATTCTCTATTAGGATCAGTACCAATACTTGTTCATATTTTTTTTACAGAAATATAGAGGATTACAAGTCAGTATTCTTTTAGCTGAACAGTAGATCCCCTTTGTAAGGCCTAACCTTCTGATCATTCTAATGGAATATTCGGAGCAACAAATTTTAAATCTACAATTCTTTCCAAGAAATGGACTAACCGTTTTTTGGTATATTTTTATCAAAAAAATTATCATTTTCGAAAAATATGATATCTTTCCCATAGACGATTTAACATGGCATTGATTTTAATATTTTTCAGATTTTTCAGATCTTTTTTTACTAAAATAACAAAATCCATCTTTTTAAAATAAATGTAATTGATTCTAAAATATTCTCTAAATAATCTTTTTATTTTATTTCGTGCAAAAGATTTCTTAATATTTTTTTTTGAAACCATCAGACCTAACCTTGGATACTTCAAAGAATTTTTTTTCACCAACATAGTGATACCATGCAAAAAAATTTTTTCTGGATCTCTGAAAATTCTATCGAAATCTCTCTTCTTTGATAATCTCAAACATTTGGGGAACTTCATTTCCAGTATTTTTCCGAAGATACAGTGATCTTGACCCTTTTTTTAGCTCTCCGACGAGATATGATAATTCTACCATTCTTTGTCGACATTCTATTACGAAACCCATGAGTACGGCGTCTTTTTAGTACAGATGGTTGAAAAGTTCTTTTCATGAATTTTATGTTTAAAATAAAAAGGTCTGCGAATTGATCGAAAAAATTTAAAAAATTCTAATAGTACCGAACATAACATAATCCTAATCGAATTTTATCATGTGTCAGAATTTAATCAAATCATAAAATAGTAATTTGTCAATATAAAATTGAATCATCTTCTTAAAATTTGAAAAACTATAAATAATACGATGCTTCTACTTTAATGGATTCACGAAAATTATTCATATTCAACGAAAATTAAAATGAAAGAATTAAATCGCTAATTCATAAATAAAATCGTAAAATTCCTTAAAGTTTTAAAATTGCTTAAATTGTAAGATTACGGTTCTACAATGTAAAAATTCATCATACATTGTAATTTAAGATTTAGTATATATGAAAGATTTCATGTTATCTTTTTGAAATGTACTATATTCAGTCATTTAAGTTTTTTAATCTCGAAAAATCTTACAAAGATTTATTATTTTATATTCCTATTTTACTGACAGAATAAAATACTAAAAGTTAATCAAAATACAGCTAGTTCTCATTAGAAAATATCCGTTATCGTGTTATTTTTTAACTCTTTTTTATCAAATACCATGTTTTTATAAAATAAAGTTATCAGACCAAAACTATTCATTTTATTTTTAAGTACAACATATCAGTAAAATAGTTCCAAGTTACTTAATAATTTACTTATGTTATATTAGATTAATCTGAATTGATTTTTATGATCTTAAAGGGTCTAAAATTTTTTAAAAATAATGATTTTTTATCATTTTAGAATCGAATACATTAAGTATATACTACAAAAATATTAGGTCAGAATAATCAAATAAAATATGAAATTTGTTGTTCAAAAAGAAGTATTGATCAAATCTTTAAAAAAAGTATATAGGGCAACTAGTAATAAGATTGCTAATTTTTCTTTTGATAAAATCTTTTTACATGTTCAAAACAGTTTCCTTAATTTAACTTATTTGGATTCTGAGGTTACAATAGTGACAAAAGTTAAGCTAGTATATTCTGATCAAGACGGATCTATAGTTGTATCTATACGAAAATTTTATGAAATTTGTTCGAACGCTCAAAACGGATCTGAAATTTGTTTTGTATTTGACGAAAAAAAGTTAACAATACTATATGAAAGAAGTAAATTCTCAATTTTAATATTTCGTGAATCTGGGTTTCCGAAATTAATTAATTGGACATCGCAGGTAGATTTTAGAATTTCTCAAATAGAATTAAGGAAATTGATTCTATCAACAAAAGTTTCAATAGGTTCTCATGATACACGATATTACTTAAATGGAATTCTTTTACAAAATAACGAAAATTATATTAGAGCTGTTTCCACTGATGGTCATAGACTATCTGTAAGTCAGACATACGTAAAATTCAGTAACTATGAAAAATTTTCTATTATTCTATCAAAAAGAGGTGTGGTCGAATGTCTTAGGCTATTGGAAAATAGTGACAACCTGTTGAGAGTATCTATTGGAAAAAAGGATTTTAAAATGAATATGGATGATTTTTCTTTTTGTGTTAAGTTAGTCAACGGAAATTTTCCAAATTATCAAGATATTTTTCTAAAAACTGACAAAAAGGTAGTTGTTTTAGACCGAATTCAATTTAAGAACATGTGTCAAAGGGCTATGATCTTATTGAACGATAAAAATCAAAGCGCATGTTTTGTTTTTGAAAGTCATTTAGCGAAAATTACAACAAAAAATTTTAATCATGGAGAATATGAAGAAACTATTAAAGTTCAATATCAAGATTCTATAATTAAAATTTGTTTGAATGTTAAGTATGTTCTCGATGTTCTAAATATCATTCAATGTGAAAGGATAAAGATAGAAATGATAGATTCTATTTCATACGTCAGAATACAAGGAATGTCGAATCAATTATCTTTCTATGTTATCATGCCGGTAAGGATATGAAATTTAGTATTTTTAGTTCCATAAAAAATTATAAATTAGAAAATAAAAAATCAAATTACAGAAAGTTATGTGATCTATCAACAACAGAAAAAAAGATCAAAAAATTTTTCAAAAAAATAATCGTTTTAACAAATGTGAAACGTGCAATTTTTATTTCGATTTCCTAAAAAGACTCGAATAGAAACCATATCTGATAGATATTTTTTAATTGTTTAATTTGAAACATTTTAAAATAGATGCATGGTAAAAGATGATTTAAAAGTAACTTAAATAGAAATTGTATGAAATTAGTAAAGCTGGTAAAAAATAGTCGTTTCAGTGTAGTAACTTATCGTAAAATTCTTAAAATAAGAGATCGCGAATGAAAATGGATATTTATGATTCTTCAAGTATAAAGATTCTAAAGGGTTTAGAAGCTGTCAGAAAACGTCCAGGAATGTATATTGGTGACACGGATGATGGAACTGGTTTGCATCATATGGTTTTTGAAGTAATTTATAATTCTGTTGACGAAGCATTAGAAGGATATTGCAATAGAATTGTTTTAACGATATATACAGATAACTCGATTTCTGTGCTAGACAATGGTAGAGGGATACCGACAGATCTTCATCAAGAAGGAGTGTCTGCAGCAGAGGTAATTATGACTTTTTTACATGCAGGCGGTAAGTTTGATAATCAGACCTATAAGGTTTCTGGAGGATTACACGGTGTTGGGGTGTCTGTCGTAAATGCATTATCTTCAAAGTTAAAACTAGTCATTTCTAGAGATGGAAAAAAATATCAGCAAGATTATGAGTTCGGCAAACCGACCTGTCCACTGAGAGAGATAGATTCTACCATAGATAGAGGAACATTTATTCATTTTTGGCCAGATTTAAAGATCTTTAAAAATGTTCAAGAATTCAAATATCACATTTTATTAAATCGAATGCAAGAAATATCTTTTCTTAATTCTAATATCACAATTTTCTTGAACGACCTAAGAAGTGACATTAAAGTATGTTTAAGAAATAAAGGAGGAATTAAATCGTTCATCAAACATCTGAACCTTAAGAAACTTCCGATAAATTCGAAAATTTTTTATTTTTCAGAAAAGAAGAAGGAAAGCTTTGTAGAAGTTGCAATACAATGGAACGATAGTTTTCAAGAAAATGTTTTATGTTATACAAACAATATTCCTCAGAGAGAGGGTGGATCACATCTGATAGGATTCAGAAGTGCGATCACTAAAACTATAAAGAAATATATTCAGAAATATTCTAAAAGGAATAAAACTAAAATAATTGGTGAAGATACGAGAGAAGGATTGACAGGAATTATATCCTTAAAAATTCAAAATCCGAAATTTTCATCTCAAACGAAAGATAAATTAGTAACTTCATCGGTTAAAAGTATAGTTGAAAACCTAGTTAGCAAGAGATTTGAAGAATATTTGTTAGAAAATCCGAACGACGCAAAATCTATTTTAGAAAAAATTCTACATTGTGCTAGAGCAAGGGAAGCAGCTAAAAAAGCCAGAGAAATCACTCGAAGAAAAGGATCGATAACTCTTTCTAGTCTCCCGGGAAAACTTGCAGATTGTAGAGAAAAAAATCCAGAGAATTCAGAATTATATCTTGTTGAGGGAGATTCAGCTGGAGGCTCAGCAAAACAAGGAAGAAACAGAAAAAATCAAGCTATACTTCCATTAAAGGGAAAAATTTTAAATGTCGAGAAATCTCAATTGAATCGAGTCCTCACTTCTCAAGAGGTAGTCTCTCTAACAACAGCTTTAGGTTGTGGAATCGGAGAGAAAGAACATAACCCAGATAAACTACGATATCATCACATTATAATCATGACCGATGCAGATGTGGACGGTTCTCATATACGTACTTTATTATTAACTTTCTTTTATCGACAAATGCCAGAAATAGTTAGGAGAGGTCATGTATATATCGCTCAACCTCCTCTATATAAAGTCAAAAAAGGTAAGATAGAAAAATATTTGCAGGATGAATTAGCAATGAATAAATATTTGATCTCAGTTCTTACAGAAGACACGATATTATATATAGGTTCTTCTCCATCTGAGCTTTTTTTTAAAGGAAAAAATCTTAAAAAGATTATCATTCAATATCAATATATAAAAAGTATTATTGATAAAAATGAAAAAAGATATCCAAAAGTTTTTTTAGAAAGCTTGGTATATCAAAATATTCTAAATAAGGATCATCTTTCAGATAAAGATGACTTACAGGAATGGGCTAAGTCTTTGATAAGATCTTTAAAAGAAAATAGAACAGTAGGAGAAAAATATGATTTTTATATTGAACATTCTCAAAAACGTCCATACTTTGATCTATTTGTTTTTATTGAACGATATGGAAAGAAGGAAAGTTGTTTGATCAATCATGAGTTCATTGAAAGTTATGAATACCAATCCATTTCTAAGAATAGCTTGTTTTTTTATAAATTTAGGAATAAAGCTATCTATATCAAGAAGGGCAGAGATGACTATAAGTTTTCCTCTTTTGAGGAGGCGTTAGTGTGGTTATATAAAACATCTCTTAAAAAACTAGTTGTTCAAAGATATAAAGGTTTAGGTGAAATGAATCCCAAACAATTGTGGGAAACTACGATGGATCCAAAAACTCGTAAACTCATACAAGTAAAAATAGAGAATTCAAACGAAGCGAACCGATTATTTTCAATATTGATGGGCAACGAAGTGGATAAAAGGAGGAAGTTTATAGAGGATAATGCGATCGAAGTTAAAAACATTGATATATAAGTTTGTTCATAAGTGATCCAATAATATTTTTAGCATTCTTCTTAAAGGTTCTGCAGATCCCCAGAGCAATTGGTCTCCTACCGAAAACAAAGATAAATATTTTTCTCCAATTTTAGTCTTACGTATTCTTCCGACATTAATATCCAAAGTTCCCATAACGTTCGTTTGACTTAACTGTTTTAAAGTTCTTTTCTTTTTGTTAGTAATGATATTTATCCATTTATTGTTCTTTTTTAAGATTTTTTCTATTTCTTCTATAGGAACATTTTTCTTCAATTTAACTATAAAAGATTGACTATGACATCTAATTGAACTAACCCTAACACACGTGCTATTGATTGGAATAGCGTTCTTCTCGTTGTATCCTAATATTTTGTTGGTTTCATATTGAATTTTCCACTCTTCCGAAGTTCTTCCATCGCGGATAACATCATCCTTTCCTATCCAAGGAACCGCGTCGAAAAATAAAGGATGTTCAAGATATTTAGAATATTTTCGAATACAAAAAAGAAACTCTTTTTCTGAAGATAAGATTAAATTAGATCGATGATTACAATTTGCATAAAGTATTTCAGACATTTCTTGTATCTGTCTAATAAACCTTGTGATAGCTGTCGAACCTGCTCCAGAAATGGATTGATAGGTGGAAACAGAGATCCATCTGATCAAATCTTCTCGTAATAAACCGGATAAGGACATCAACATCAAGTTGACAACACAATTTCCGCTAGCAAATGTTTTTATTCCATTTTTTACAGATTGATATATTCTTTTTTTATTTATCGGATCTAAGATGATTAAACTATCTTCTAAAGTTCTTATAAAAGAAGAGGAATCTAACCAATATCCTTTCCAATTGATATTTCTCAACTTAAAATATATATTTTTTGTATAATCATCTCCTGCACAACAAATTATAATATCTAAAGTTTTTAAAATGTTTAGATCAAGCGCGTTAAGTATTTTTTTTTCTTTTTGTCCACATATAACAGTAACACTTTTTCCTGCATGGGATACGCTGAAAAGAAGCAAATTTATTTTTTTAACATCTCCTTCTTCATGCATTCTTCTTAATAATACAGATCCGACCATTCCTCTCCATCCGATAAGTCCTACATTATACATATCAATACCGTAAATTGTTCATCGATTCCATCTATATTGTAAATATTCTACGATTTTTTTAGACCCTCTAGAATGACTTGCGAGAAATGATTCTCTAAAAAATACGATACCTTGTATCTCTGATATATCATCACTTAAATCTAATTGTTTGCTAATCTCTGTAATTCCGTAGTTTTCAAACCATTCTGGTTCTTGAGGATTATAAATTCCAGCTTTATATAAAGCTAATCCAACACATAATTTAGTTCTAGAAGTTTTAATAAGATTCGCCCACCACTTTATCAGTATATCATATTTAGCTGTTTTATCAGAACAAGACCAATATATCTGAGGAATCACATAATCTAGTATTCCGGTTTTGATCCATAATTTAACATCTGCATAACAAGAATCATAAGATGAATATAGTGAGTTAGTTTGAGATCCGAAAGGATCATTTCTAACATTCCTCCATATCCCTATTGGACTAACTCCGAATGATACATTCGGTTTAATGGAATGAATCTTTTTATATACATCTTTTATTAAAAGAAATGTATTGTTTCTCCTCCAATTTTCTTTATTGGAAAATTGATTTTTAGAATACTTATGATACGTATCATCATCTTTTAATCTCGATAGAGAATCTTCATAATAGAAGTAATCGTCAAACTGAATTCCATCTACATCATAAAATTTAACGATTTCTTCAACTATATTAACAATCCAACTACGTACTTCAGGCAAACCTGGATCCAATACAAACTGGTTGTGAGAAACTTTCACCCAACTATTATGTTGAATATATACACTTGGTAAATAGGAAAATGCAGTATTTTTCAAAGATAATACTGTGTTAGAATCTATTTTTGTTGAAACTCTATACGGATTTATCCAGGCATGTATCTTTAAATTTCTTTTATGTGCCTCCATGATAATGAACTCTAAAGGATCATAACCAGGATCTTTACCGATCTTTCCAGTTAACACATTTGACCAAGGTAAAATACGCGATCGATACAGTGATGTTCCATCAGGCTTTACTTGAAAAAATATCGTGTTGAATCCGATTTTACTTAATCTATCTAACTTTTCTATCAAACTTTTTTTTTGTAATTTTATCATTTTATCGAAAGAAGTACAAAAAAACACATTTGATGATTGATCAGGCCAATCTAAACCAAAAGCAGTTGTAATCCATATTCCTCTAACATTAGAATAATTGATTTTTGTTCTAGCTGAGATACAAGAAAAAATATCACTCAATATTAATATTGATAAGAAATGAAGGAAAAATTTTTGTAATTTTTTTTTTTATTTTTAAATAAGAATAAATTTTTCATACAACTTATATTCCTTTCATATGAAGATCTATAAATAAAAAATCGACGTTTATGATTTTATTTAACTCATTATGATACAAATCATTCTGATGATTTTACAGAAAGGATGAACCGAATAGAACAATCTGTATTCTTTAAATTGTTTGACCTTTAACAGTAAAAAAATAGAAATTGTAGAAATTTTTGTCAAAGTTAATTAATACTTTTTTGTTAAAAATAGTTTTTATCTAGTTTTGATTGTAACGTATAAAATTTGCATTAAAATTATATTTAGTTTTTAAAATTACATATTAAAGGATACAAGTAAAACATATAAAAGTATATGTTCATATAATAAATGGATGAGAATATAAAATACATACGGTGTTCACGGTTTTTTAACAAAGATCTTTATAGAGATTCAAAAAATTTAATCAAAAATGAAAGAGATAATTACAGGAAGAATATTTATCATATCTGCTCCGAGCGGGACCGGAAAATCCAGTTTGTTACGTGCTTTGATAAAAAAAAAGGGAAGAAATATGAAGCTTTCTATATCTTATACAACTAGAAAAATTCGATCACATGAAAAAGATAAAAAAAATTATTTTTTTATAAACATGAAAAAATTTCAAAATATGATTAATAACAACGATTTTTTAGAATATGCTTCTGTATTCGGAAATTATTATGGAACTTCAAAAAAATTCGTTATAAAAAATATTAGGTTGGGATATGATATTCTTTTAGAAATCGATTGGCAAGGAGCTCAAAGAGTACTTAAAAAAATTCCCTCTTCAAGGAGTATATTTATTTTACCTCCATGCAAAGAAACCCTTCAGAAAAGATTACTCAGCAGAAATCAGGACGATAAAAGTACGATATCACTAAGAATGCAGAATGTTGCACAAGACATTAAAAATGGATTAAAATATCATTACATAGTTATCAACGATAATTTTGAACTTGCTCTTGAAGAAATTCATCATATTATATGCTCAGAACACCTTAGATCAAGAGAACAGATTTTAAAAAATTACAATTTGATTCACGAATTTTTTCTGCAAGATGATGTTCGTGACAAACCTTATTAAAAGATTAATAGAATATCGTTTTAATGAATTTAATATAGATCAGCTAATACCATTATAAATAAAATCATCAACTTTATTATCTGTTGATTCTATTCGATAAGTTACTTTCTTTATTTATTAGTAGTTATTTTTTCAAAGTCTAATTTTTATCAAAGCACATCAAATCAGATCATAATATTCTTCATTAAAACACTATGATTTAATTTTAATTAAATACCTCACATTATATAGACGTTATTTAAAAAAGTAAATGATATCATAAATATCTCAATATTTAAAATATTCGATATTTTAAAGATTGTGATACGTAAAATTTATGAAAATTTTGTAGCTCGTATCTTATCGAGATAGGTAAAATGATGTATACAATTTTTAAAAGTTTTTATTTAGTGTATCATTTTTGATTGAAGAAGATTGATATTTATCAGTTAAGACAAAATGAAAGTTAACGATATTCGATTAGAAGATCTGGGAAATATATCCATAGAAAAAGTTGGACAGATCAACTCTTTTAAAAAGAGTAAATTGAATCGATTTGGAATACATAGTGTTTTAGATCTGATTTTTCATTTTCCAAAAAGTTATAAAGATCGAACTAAACTATCTTTAATTAAAGAAGTTCAAGATAAAGAAGACGCTTTCATAGTTGCCAAAATACTGGAAAAACATGTGATAGAAACGAAAAAACAAATTGAAATACATGTCAGAGATCATTCTGGAAGACTAATAATTAAATTTTTCAACAACTCTTCTTTTATAAGAAAAATTTTTAAAAGAAATACTTACGTTCAGATATATGGAAGAGTATATCTCAGAAAAAACAAAAAATTTATGATCCATCCAGAATATAAAATTTTAAGCTCTTTAAAAGATCTCACTATATCAGATTCTTTAACACCAATTTATCCAAATATTGATGGAATTAGTCAAAATACGATTCATACAATGATCAGAAAGTGCATGGTACTATTCAATCAATGTGTCGTCAAAGAGTTAATTCCAAAACCGTTTAATACAAAATTCATCGGATTTAAAAAAGCGATTAAAATCATTCATCAACCAAATTCTAGAGTTTCTACGATCGATTTGAAAAAATATCAACATCCAGCACAAAAGAGATTGATATTCGAAGAATTGTTGGCATTTCAGTTATCTTTTATGAAGATAAGGAAAAAAAATAATTCATTAAAAGCAATTCCTCTAATCGTTAAAGAATCAACGAAAAGAAAAATTATCCGATCTCTTCCGTATTCTTTAACTGATTCTCAGAAAAACGCCATTAGAGAGATTGAGTTAGATCTTTCAAAAAGCACCCCCATGATGAGATTATTGTGCGGAGATGTTGGAACTGGTAAAACAATAGTTGCTTTATTTTCTTCTCTTTGTGCTATTTCTAATGGAAAACAAGTTGCTTTGATGACACCTACAACAATACTAGCAAAACAACATGCGGATTTCTTCAAAAGAATGTTCCATCCAATCGGTAAAAAAGTAATTCAATTGTCTAAAAGTAATGATAAAAAATATTATTTATCTCAGCTAGATCAAATAAAGAGTGGAGAAGTTTCGATGATCGTTGGAACACACTCTATATTTCAAAAAAAAATTGATTTTTGTTCTTTATCCTTGGTAATAATTGATGAACAACACCGTTTTGGAGTTGATCAAAGATCAAAATTATTAAGAAAAGGAAGAACACAGGATGGAATATATGCACATCAGCTGATTATGACTGCTACTCCTATTCCAAGAACATTATCGATGAAAATTCATGCGAATCTTGATGTATCATTCATTAATGAATATCCTTTTGAAAAAAAAGTTCCAGCAAAAACTGTAATCATTTCCAATCTCAGAAGAGATGAACTGATACAACGCATCAAGAAATATAGCAAGAAAAACAAAACAAAAATTTATTGGATATGTACGATTGTCAATAGTTCAAATAATTTGAACGTAGTTTCTTTAATGGATATCAATCGTAAATTGAAAGTATCTTTTTCAACAATGCAAATTGGTTTAATTCATGGAAAAATGAGCGTAAAAGATAAAAAGAAAATAATTTCTGATTTTCGTAAGAATCGAATACAAATTCTGGTCGCCACAACTATTGTAGAAGTTGGAATAGATATCCCGGATGTTAATATCATAGTTATTGAAAATCCAGAGAGATTAGGATTATCTCAGTTACATCAGCTAAGAGGAAGAATCGGTAGAAATGGTGATCAAGAATCTTTCTGCATACTTTTATATCCCCCACTTATTACGAAGGTAGCACAATCAAGGTTAAGGGTGTTTAAAAATAGTTTTGATGGATTTCAGATCTCTGAAAAAGATCTCTTGATGAGAGGACCTGGAGAAAATTTAGGGGTTAAACAGACAGGATATCCGATATTCAGGATCGCAGACTTAAAAAGAGATTTTCAAGTACTTTATCAAGTAAGAAATCTGGCAGAACGCATCATTTTTTCGCGAGAGGATAATTCAGAACAGATAATGAAAAGATGGATATTCCATAAGACCGATACAAACTCGCAAAAGAATAAATAACTTCGATAATATAACGATTGTCATTTCTTAAAAAATTTAGAAAGGAATTTTTTTAAACTAAGGTGGTATTTTTCAAGATCGTCATTGCGATCGACTTCTATTCTGGAAAAACTAGATCTTATCAATCCAACTTTATGACAAGCCAGTTTAATAGGAATCGGATTGATAAAATACGATAGTTGTACGATTAATTTATGTAATTTATAATGTAACTTCTTTGCTTTTTCGATCTTTTCGGATAAAAGAAAATCGCAGATCGAACGTACTACGTTTGCCGCAATGTTCGCTACCACGGATATTACACCATCTCCTCCATTCAATATGAACTGAAAAAAGTTTAAATCGTTCCCCCCTAGTATGTAAAATCTCCTATTGATCAATTTTTTCATTATTACGATCCTTCTTAAAGAAGGATGAGATTCTTTTATCCCTACGATGTTATCAATTTTTGATAATTTATAGATTGTTGATAATGAAAGGTTATTTTTAGTTCGAGAAGGAACGTTATATAGTACCTGAGGTGAATCGGTTGAGTAAGAAATTTCTTTAAAATGAGCATACAGTTCTTCCTGCGATAAAATTCTGCTAAAAGGTGCATTTACTAGATGACCTGCTATTTGAGATTTTTGAACTAGCTTATTTGTTAAAACCGCTCCTCTAGTTGAATCGGAATTATTTCCTGCGATGATAGGTATTTTATTATCAGCATACTCTACTGCAGAAAAAATAACATCCATATATTCTTTTTGTGTAAGTTTATAGAACTCTCCCGTAGTTCCACATACGACAATAGATTGAGTTTTTTCTTTTATATGATACTCAACTACTTTTTTTAAACTAATCTTATCTATACTTCCATCTTCATTCATAGGAGTAACAATTGCTGCGATACTTCCAGAGAAAATTCTTTTTTGACCTTTTTCTTTAACTTTGTTTGAAGATTGTTTCATATATCATCTAAAAATTTAGTTACCATTGCCGGATGATCTTTAAAAAAAAAGATTAAAACTTTAAGAATTCTTATATTTGTAAAAATTGAACTAAACTGTATTCAAATCGTTTATAAAACGGTTGGTATTTATTATTTACAACAACATATCAATCGACATAATTTTCAATTCTTTGCAAATGGATTCTTCATGATTGATTCTAACAATGAAACTGATAAAATCTATTGCAGTCATACTTGAAGAAAGTGTATAAAATCCAATACGATATGGAAATACTTCCATTTGATATTTTGATAAGAGATCCTAAAATTAAAAAAATTTTTCGAATTAAATTGGTAGATATTACGATGGAGATATTTTATTCGATTGAAAATTTAACTTAATTCATAAACATATTTGAAATATTTTATATGCATGTTACGTCGATATAGTACAAATGGATAATCGAATAGTCATTTATCTTTTATTTAAAATTTAAAAAAACCATAAAAATGATGTCTTCCTGATCTATCTGAATTAGAAGTATATGAAATTATGTGATAACTATAAGAGATAGATTCAGCTATTATCAAAAAGACCTTTTATCTTACATGTTCTCGAAGAAACTAAATTTCAAAATTTTTGGAAATAAGTATTAAAACTTAATAAAATTTAAATGAAAAATATTCATGAATAAAAATCTAATCAAAATGTTCTCTCGCAAATCTGATAAGTAAGAATATATTATTTTACATTCGATCTGATCTCGACGTACAGTACGATCTTATGTTATATGCGTTATGTACGTGATATACGGACCTAATGAAAAACAGTTTAACTAATCTTAACGGACGGTCAGTGATAAAACAATTGGGAGTACAGTTTAATTTCGACCTATAATTTCGTTCTTTCATCCTTGATAAAAGACTACTTTGTTCCAAAAATTTTATCTCCAGCATCTCCCAAACCAGGGATAATGTAGCTATTTTTATTCAATTTTCTATCAATGGAAGCAGTATACAATTCAACATCTGGATGGAAAAGCTTTAGTTTCTCTATACCTTCTGGAGACGAAACAATAACGATAACTTTAATAGACTTGCATCCGTATTTCTTTAGTAATTCGATCGTAGCGAGTATTGATCCACCAGTGGCTAACATCGGATCTAAAACTAATGCCATCCTTTCTTCAATATTCGAAGCTAACTTTTGAAAGTACAAAATTGGTTTCAATGTTATTTGATCACGATATACACCTACTAAACTGATTCTAGCACTTGGGATGTTCTCCAATACTCCATCCATCATTCCTAATCCAGCACGTAATATCGGAACAACAGTAATTTTTTTTCCTTTTATTTTTTTAGTTTTTACCTTTCCTAACCATCCATCGATGATAATTGTTTCTGTTTCTAGATTTGCCGTCGCTTCATATGTCAGAAGGCTTCCTATTTCAGAAGAAAGTTCTCGAAAACTCTTAGTGTTAATATCTCTGTGTCTCATTAATCCAAGTTTATGTTGAACTAATGGATGTTTTACCTCAATGATCTTCATAATTCATTGTTCCTTGTCTTTAAGTGAAAATAAAGTTAGAATGATGGGACTGTTCTGATGATTTTACCGTTTTAGATAATTATAAACATATCGAAGATATGTGTATACGAAATGAGAAAGTGATGTTTTCGTCGTATCTCGATTCTTACTCTATGAAAAAGACCATTTATACATGATTAATCTAATCTTTTTTTTTGATTTTTTAAAATGGTTCAAAACATCATAACAAACAACCAACACCTTAATTTGATAAGGATGTATAACTTTTACCTAATCAAACGAACGTTAGATGTTACTTGATCTTTCAAACTGGTATTAAATCGTCAAGAGTTAATCTATTTTATTTTTTTTAAAATCCGTTTTTATGATTTTTACATTTATTAGCAATTTTAGAACATGCTGTATAAAGTATCCGCGATGATGATCACTTTTTAAGGTTATTACCTGATAAAAAATATTATTTATAAAATATTCCCTGAGATATCTCATACGCCTAATAGTTTTTATAAAGAAAGGATTTCAATCATTTAAACCATATTCATGTTGCATATATCTTTTAGTTTGATAAAAACATTGATTAATGGTAGAAATGAAAAACTAATGAAATTGTATCTTTTCTCTTATTCAATCTCTTACGAATACAAGAGATGATTGATGCTCTTATCAAACAAAACTGTATCATCTGAAACAACAAGATGTTGTTAAATATATCGACGTAATACTAATTTATTAAATTTGATATAACTCTCCATAGCTTTTAATTTTTAGATAGAAAAGAGATTCTCTTCGATACTTACTTTCTATGTATTCTATAGAAGTTTTTAAATAAGTTTAATCTTAATTTTCATTTTTCTAAGGTGTATGCTCCGTAATACATTTCTCTTTACATTTGAAATATTTTCATAAAATTTAATTTAACTTAAACGTTATCATTATCGTATTTAAATTAATCCATAAATTTTTATAAAAATAAAATATTGAATTTTTAGAAATGATATTGTTAAAAATTTTCTTGATTTTATGAAGATGTTAAATTTAAAAAAAAGATTAAATAGATTTGGTGATTAAATTTTTGGATCGATTTTGATCGACTGTAGAATGGTTCTTCTTAGAACAAATTTTTGATGACTCTATGTTCGAGGAATTGTTTTACATTATCGAATTCTTAGGAATGGTGGGCAGGATACAAATGCGAATTTTTTTGAATTTAAGATAGGATAAGTTCCATACATTTAATTGTAGATAGGGATCTGATGTCGTAATAAATTCGACAAATTCTTATTAAATACAAATATCTTTATGAAAGTTGAGATGCTAGATATCAATATAATCTTGTTCTGCTTAAGTATTTTAAGAAAATTAACTTTTCGATCGCTATCGAATCCATTTTTGGAAAGATATTCATATCTTAACAATCTCTAGTAGATGTTCATTTTTTTATGTAAAAATTATCAAGGAATTTAAAAATTAAATAGATTCAATTTCCCATACAACATTAATTATTGAAGATAGAGTTTTGGAAAAAAATAGAGAAAAAGAGAAAAACAGCAAAACCGAATTGAACCATATAGAAAACATTTTTTCTTCAATATGGAGATCCGTCAGAAATAGATGGATTTGGCCTACAATCAATTTATGTACAGCTTTTATTGCTTCTAGAGTCATTGAGATTTTCGAAAGCACTATTTCTCACATTGTTGTTCTGGCAACTCTTATGCCGATAGTTGCTTGTGTAGGAGGGAACACAGGAAATCAGACCACAACGATAATTATTAGAGCTATCGCATTACATCAAGTAAAATTAAGCGATATTTCTTTCCTGTTCTTGAGAGAATTAGGAGTTGCCCTAGTTAACGGAATATTTTGTGGGAGTATTACAGGGGTGATCACTTATTTTCTATATCATAGTATAAAAATAAGTATGATCATGATGCTAGCAATGATCTTGAATTTAATGACAGCTGCCTTGATCGGTGTAGCGATACCTTTAATTATGATAAAAATCGGAAAAGATCCAGCGATCGGATCTAGTGTCATTATCACTGCAATCACTGATACGAGTGGTTTTTTTATATTTCTTTGGTTAGCTACGCTATTTTTGATATAAATGATGTTCTGTTATGAACGTAGTGGAAGACGTGTCCGTTTTATTATGTACATTAAGGATCTAAACACCATATTTTAGACATGTTACAGTTGTTTCTTATCTTACAAATATCTTTTTTATAAAAAATTACGCAAGATAGATAGATGAAAATACCGCGTTCTGAAAAATTAGAGCTTTTATCTCCGATTAGATCAGTGAAGTGCATGCGATATGCTTTTCACTATGGAGCAGATGCTGTTTATGGGGGGATTCCAAGATATAGTTTAAGAGTGCGAAATAATGAATTAAACATCAATAAGTTAGGTCAATGTATACAAGAAGCACATAGATTAAATAAAAGATTTTATGTTGTAGCAAATATAATTCCACATAATAATAAGATAAAGACTTTTATAAAGGATATGGATTCGATTATTAGTTTAGATCCAGATGCATTAATCGTGTCTGATCCAGGGATAATTCTTTTAATTAAAGAAAATTTTCCAAAAGTTAACATACACCTCTCGGTACAAGCTAACACGACAAACTTTTTATCTGTGAAATTTTGGGAAAAGATTGGAATCAAACGCATTATTCTGTCAAGAGAACTATCCATTCACGAAATATTTGAGATTCATAAAAAGAACCCAAAAATAGAACTAGAAGTGTTTATTCATGGATCTCTTTGTATTGCATATTCTGGACGTTGTCTAATTTCTTCATATTTAAATAGAAAAGATTCTAATCAAGGTGTCTGTGATCATTCTTGTAGAAAAGCATATTCTATAAATCAAGAAAAACTTGTATTAGACAATTTTCGTAGTTCTTATGAATTGGAAGAAACGAATTTAGATGAAAATGTAGGACGAACATATTCTAGAAGTCTTTCGATCATCGAAGATAGACACGGATCATACATCATGAACTCTAAAGATCTATGTGGTATTGGAAGCATCAAAGATTTGATCAAATCAGGTGTATCCTCCTTTAAAATAGAAGGAAGATCGAAATCTGTGTTTTATTGTGCGAGAACAGCTCAAATTTATAGAAAAGCGATAGATAATATTTGTTCCGGAAGAGAGGTTGATCAGTTATTAATTGATAATATAAATAATCTCTCTAATAGAGGGTATACGGAAGGATTTTTTAAAAGAGATTTATCGCATATGTTTCACCAGAATTATGAGAGAAGCCATTCTCTTTCTATCACTCAAAAATTTGTAGGAGAGTTCACAGGGAAGCTAGAATATGAGTTCGCCGAAGTATTAGTAAAAAACAGATTTCTCATAGGAGATCATCTTGAGTTGATGAATTCAAAAAAAAATATTCAATTCACTTTGAAAAAAATGTTTAATGAACAAAATAAAATGATTGATTCTACAGATAACAATAAGATTGTGTATATTTCAGTTCCAAAGATAGATTCAATTGACCTAAAGTTTGCTATGCTCATCTTAAATGTACGTAATAAATAAAAACTCTTTCATATCAACATTTGTTTGTACACTTGAAGAAAATCTACTCTATTAGTTATGTGTATAAATATTTAGAGAAGTTAAGGTGTACATTCTTTTCAAATGTGGAATTTTAAATGCTATTGATCCTGATTTTAGCGACTTTCATGAGAAAATCTAACAATTTTCTCGTATCTTTCCAGCTTAAACATGGATCAGTGATCGATTGTCCATATCTCAGAAACTTTTTATTCCTTATGTCTTGAGATCCTTCAACTAAGAAACTTTCAGCCATGATTCCAAAAACACAACTCTTTCTACCTCGTGATTGTTCGAATATTTTTTTTGCTATATCGATTTGTCGATAATATTTTTTTTGACAGTTTCCATGACTTAAATCAATCAATAATTTTCTTGGAAGTTGTGATTTTTTTAACTGATAGTATGCTATATCTATAAATTTTTTTCCATAATTTGGTTTTTTTCCTCCTCTCATCACGATATGACTACATTTGTTTCCAAACGTTCGATAGATTTTTATTTTCCCATTTTGATCTTGAGTTAGGATGACATTTCTCATCCTTGATGATAGAATTGCGTTGATTGCAACATTAATATTCCCATTTGTTCCATTTTTAAAACCTACTGGAAACGGCAACGCAGAAACCATTTGTCTATGTATCGGACTCTCTACAGTTCTTGCACCGATAGAACCCCAACTAACTAAATCTGATATATATCGAAAGATCATCGTATCTAAGAATTCTGTTGCAATTGGAAGTCCTAACTTGTTGATGTTGATCAAAAGCTCTCTAGCGATTTTCAATCCCTTGTTAACCTGATATGAATTATTAATATCAGGATCTAGTATTGATCCTTTCCATCCGGAAATAGTTCTTGGTTTCTCAAAATATGCTCTCATAACTATTTGTAAATAATCTTTATAACGGATGTGCAATTTAGAAAGCATTTTTGCATATTCGAAGACCGCGTAATGATCATGAACTGAACAAGGTCCAATTATCACTAATAATCTTTTATCTTCTCCGGATAATATAGATTCTATTTTTTTTCTAGAATTTATCACATGCTTTATGATATCTTCAGATATAGGAAATTCATTGATTAATTGGTTGGGTGTAATTAGATCATCCAATAATTTAATTTTTAATTCATTTTTTATATACATTCTCATCCCTTTATGACAATAAGCTATTAATCAATATAAATAAACTGATCTCTATACATAGTTCTAATCCATATGTTCAGAATTTAAGTTCATGGTTGTAAATATGTTAAAGATATTGATAACTTCTTTAATTCAAGAATATTATTTCAATTATAAAAATATCTTCTTGATGACACACTAAGAATATATTTAACTATCTCTAATCACAAGATTTCAAATATCTACGTTGAACATCAATCTATCATATCTTTTAAAAGATTCTCCAACTATTTTGTTTTTATTTCATAGAATCTTTGTTGGACTCTGTTATTTACATAGAAATTTCATTCAATGACGCAAACTTTATAGAACAAAACACGATGTAAAGATCATATCATTTCATAAAATCGTGATAATCAGTTATCGAACGTTTTACACAACAGTTCACTATTACTTTATCCTATCGCATGATAAACGTTTAGAAATTTTATCTTTTTAACATCAAATGATTGCTTTATATTTTTATTAGATAATATCGATTATTAATGAAGTATTTTTGATGAAAATAATATACAATAAACAATTGATTCCGATTTTTCATTCAATTATTATAAATTTTGGATTATAGTTAGTATGAGCAATGAATCTCTTAGATTGATCCAGATAGGACATAGTAATAACAAATGGATAATTAACATCACAAAAAATGCATTCAACAAAATAAATCATATCTTAGAAGAAGATCGATCGAAAGATTCGTGGATTTTTTTTAAATTTCTTGAAATCTGGATGTTTAGGATCTTCCTATAATATAAGTAAAATATACAAAAACGATCTTTCTTATCTAGTTTTTAGTAGAGATAATATAAATATTTTCGTTATTCATAAGTTTATCCAATTCATTGATGGGATAAAGATTGACTATATCAAAGAAGGATTAAATAGAAGGTTTACATTTGAACATCCAAAGATTGTTCGATCCTGCAAGTGCGGAGAAAGTTTTGTTTTTATTTAGAAAATATTGAAGATGTATAAAAAAATAAAAAATCTTTCAAAAATAAATAAATCAAGTTTTAAGGAATTATATAAATACGGTTTTTCTACACCAGTTACTTCAGATAAAACTAATATAGGAATCAGCGAAGAAACTATCTATCAGATCTCTGAAAGAAGAAACGAACCAAGATGGATGTTAAATTTTAGATTGCAATCCTATAAAAAGTGGCTAGATATGGAAGAACCTCATTGGTTGAACGGATATTATCCTAGGATTAACTATCAGAACTATATCTATTATTCTTCTCCATTTCTAAAACAAAATAAGATCGATTCAAAAAATTCACAAAAAGATTTTTCTATTAAAGATGTTTCAGTTAATAACGATGGTCATATTGTTAGAAAAGAGGTGGAAAATACTTTTAAGAAACTTGGTGTGCCCATCGAAAAAGATAGCAATGTTGCCGTAGATGCAGTTTTTGATTCAGTCTCAGTTTTTACAACTTATAAAAAAGATTTAGAAAAAATTGGAATCATCTTCTGTTCTTTTAATCAAGCGATTCATCAATATCCAGAATTGGTTAAAAAATATTTAGGAAGTGTCGTTCCAAACGATGATAATTTTTTTGCATCTTTAAACTCCGCGGTAGCTTCCGATGGAACCTTTATATATGTACCAAAATACACCAGATGTCCTATAGAATTATCCACTTACTTCAGGATCAATGAAAAAGATACAGGTCAATTTGAACGCACAATACTGATTGCAGACGAAGGAAGCGAACTGAGTTATCTAGAAGGTTGTTCAGCACCGATCAGAAAAAGATATCAGCTACACGCTGCGGTGGTCGAGGTCGTTGTACATGAAAAGGCTAAAGTAAAATATTCAACTATTCAGAACTGGTTTCCTGGAGAGAAGGATAAACAAAATGGTATCTTAAATTTTGTGACGAAAAGGGCTGCCTGTATTGGAAGTTATTCCAATATGTCTTGGATACAATCTGAGATTGGGTCGGCTATCACTTGGAAATATCCTAGCGTGATTTTAAAAGGAGATAACTCTGTGGGAGAATTTTATTCTATATCCACTACTAATGGAAATCAACAAGCGGATACTGGAACTAAGATGATTCACATTGGAAAAAACACAAGTTCTATAATCATCTCTAAAGGGATTGCGTCTGATGAAAGTATCAACACCTATCGTGGATTAGTAAAAATCTCTAAAAATTCATCTTTTTCTCGAAACTATACTCAATGCGATTCCTTATTGGTCGGCAATGAAAGCAGTTCACACACGCTTCCATCGATTGTTGTTGAAAATAATACATCTCAATTAGCACATGAAGCTACCACGTCTAAAATCAGCGAAGAACAGATATTTTATTTTTTACAAAGAGGAATCAACCGAGAAGATGCTATTTCTATAATTATAAATGGTTTTTGCAGAGATATTTTTTCTAAATTTCCATTAGAATTTTCAGCAGAAGTACAAGATCTCTTGAGAAGAAATTTAAAGAATGGTTGAAATGTGTACACGACGATTAATACGTTCAAATGAAATTATGTTGAATATTCAAGATTTAAATGTAGAAGTTGATAAAAAAATAATCCTTAAAGATTTTAATTTAAAAGTTTTCTACGGGGAGATACATGTTATCATGGGTCCAAATGGATCTGGGAAGAGTACTCTCGCATTTACTATAGCGGGTAAAAAAAACTATTTCATATCGAAAGGAAAGATATTTTTTAAAAATAGAAACTTGACGTACACTTCTCCGGAAGAAAGAGCAAAAGAAGGGATTTTTTTAGCATTTCAAAATCCTATAGAAATACCTGGAGTCAGGAACGACCTATTTCTCAAAACATCTCTCAACGAAATTAGAAAAAATAGGAATCAACACCCTTTAGACACTATAGAGTTTCAAAAAATTTTAAAAGAAAAAGCTGATCTTTTAGGTATCTCTGAACATATGTTAAATCGTTACGTTAATGTAGGATTTTCTGGAGGTGAGAAAAAGAGGAATGATATTTTACAAATGTTGGTTCTAGATCCAGAACTTTGTATATTAGATGAAACTGATTCTGGGCTTGATATAGATTCTTTAAAGTTGGTATCTGAATCTATTAGATCGATGATGAATAAAGAAAAATCTCTTATTTTGATTACACATCATCAAAGTTTGATCAACTACATTAAACCAGATTTTGTTCACGTTCTTCATCATGGAACTATTGTAAAATCTGGAACATATTCTCTATCTAAAAAAATAGAAGAAAATGGATACGGTTGGATTTATGAAAAAAGAAAAGGAATTTAAAATAAAAGAAATTCTATATTTAGAAAAAATAAAAGAAAAAATCCTTAGTTCACTTTATGAAAAAAATAACGTGATCAGTTTTCGTTTCTTAATGGAAAAGGATTTATCTTTTCTTTTTAAAGGAGATATGAATTTAGATTTTTTAAAAAAAATCTTAGAGAAGAAATATTTTATTGAGAAACCAAGCGAAAAAAATATCATAAAATCGCTTCAGACGGTTGAATCGTTTTTTAAAAATTCTTTAAGACATCATTGGACGTTATTTATCTTAAACGGATCGATAGTACCGAATTTAAGCAATTATCGAGATAGTCCTTATCAGATAAAATCTGTTCCATATACGGATGATCTCTCTAGTCATATCTCAGGAGTAGTAGATGTTGAAGACGCGTTTTCTTATTTAATGCAGCTAATTTCGAAAAAAATAATATATATTAAATCTCATAAGAACAGCTTTCCTAAAAAAACTTTGTACATATTTAATATAGCTTCTGGATCTAAAAAGAATAACATTTTGAACTTAAATTATTGTAGGTATTTTTTAAAAGTTTCCCAAGGAAGTAAGATTAAAATAGTTGAAATTTTCATTTCAATAGATCATTTTTCATATTTTACAACGCGACTGTTTACATGCAAGATCGAAAAAAATAGTAGTCTTCTATATAACAAGATAAATTTAGAAAATGATCATAATTTACATTACTCGTATTACGGATCTTTCTTAAAAAGAAACAGTTTATTACAATATAACGATGTCTCCTTAGGTTCAAAAGATTCTCAAAATAAAGTAAAGATTTATTTAAATGGATGTAAGAGCAAAGTTGTGCTGAACAACACATCTCTTCAAAAAAATTCAGAGACAAACAGTAACCACACTTCGGTAAATCATGTTCGACCTTTTGGAGAGAGTGAACAAACCTATAATATGATCTCTCTAGACGAGAGTACTGTTGATTTAAAAAATATTATTCATATATCTCCAGAATCTCCCTTTTCTTCTGGAAAGATTGTGAACAAAAATCTCATATTTGGAAAACATTCAAAAATATCTTCTTTGCCACAGTTAGATATTTATAATAAAGAATCTTATTGTTCACATGAAGTGACGATTGGAAACATTGATGAAGAGCTGATTTTCTATTTTCGTTCTCGTGGAATATCTAAGAACAAATCAAAAGAAATTATCATAATTTCTTTTTTTAAAGAAATATTAGATAATATGCATACAGAATTTATAAAGAACAAAATATTAGAATTAATTAGTAAAGAGATATTGAAAAATTTTTCATGAAAATTTCTACCTTAGATCGCAGCTGTATTCGAAAACAGTTTCCTATATTAAAAAGACGGATAAATGGATTCCCGTTGATATATTTAGATAACGCATCCAGTTCTCATAAACCAATGCAAGTTAGAGAAAGAGAAGAACGTTTTTTAAATTATTACTATTCTGCAGTACATAGAGGAACACACGTCCTTTCTGAAAAATCCACTGAGCAAGTCGAACTAGTTAGACATCAAATATCAAAATTCATCAATGCTACCGATAGATCAGAGATTATATTCACTAAAAATACGACGGAAGGGATCAATTTAATTGCTAATGTCTATGCACAACAGTTCATCTCTTATGGAGATAACATGATAATTAGTCAGATGGAACATCATTCCAACATTATTCCTTGGTACATATTATCTTCTAAAATAGGATTTAAGATTAGGATTTTACCGATTAAAGAAGATGGAACGATTAATTTGGAAATTTTAAGAACGATGATCGATTCTAAGACAAAATTTCTGTCCATTACCCATATGTCAAACGTTTTAGGGACTGTTAATCCTATCCGTGAAATCATAGAATGTGCTAGAAAAGTTTCTGAGATAAAAGGTTCCAACTTACGTGTTTTAGTAGACGGAGCTCAATATATTTCCCATTATCCAGTCGATGTTCGCGATATAGACTGTGATTTCTACGTTTTTTCTGGTCATAAAGTGTATGGTCCTACCGGAATCGGAATTCTGTACGGAAAAAAAGAGGTATTAAATCAATTAAATCCATGGCAAGGAGGTGGTGGAATGGTGAAGACAATGAACGTACATCGTGCTGAGAAAGGATACGAAATAAAAAACGTTTTATATGAAGAATCCCCTTGGAAATTTGAATCTGGAACGATCAATATCGTTGGAATAATAGGATTGGGAGAAGCTTTAAATTATATTTCAGAGATAGGATATAAAGAAATCTTTCATCATGAAAATGAATTAACTCAATATGCATACCATAAGCTCAAAGAAATAGGATCCATATGCTTGTATGGACCTTTGAAAAAGAAGAAATCTATCATCTCCTTTAATATCGGAAAGTTTCATTCTTATGATATTGGAAAATTTTTAGATCTATACTCCATATCTATAAGAACTGGTCATCATTGTGCTATTCCGTTAATGAACTTTTATGGAGTATCTTCGATGTGTAGGATATCTATTGCCATCTATAATCAAGAAGAAGAAATAGATCTACTAGTAAAAAGATTAAAACATATTCAAAAAGTACTTAACAAGTAATTTAAAAGAAATGATTTCATCAAAATCTCTACCAAAAGAAGAAAAATTATTAGAAAACTTTCTTCGATGTTGTGATTTAGAACAAAAATATATCTATTTGATGGAACTAGGAATGAAGCTAGCACCACTTTCTAAAATACAAAGAACTCGAGAAAACGAAGTTCTTGGTTGTCAAAGTAAAGTATGGATGGTTGTTGAAAAAATCGATCACAATACAGTTCACATCAATGGATACAGCGATACAGCGATAGTAAGAGGTTTAATTGCAATCCTTGTCGTGTTATTTAACAAAAAGACTTTTCATGAAATTTTAAACACGAATGTAAGTTCTTTTTTTAAAAAGTTATCAATTGAGAGATATATATCTCCCTCTAGAAGCAGTGGATTATATTCCATCGTTCAAAACATTTTTTCGAGATTGATGCGTCTGTCAAGAGAAAATGAGTTAATCTGTGAAGATAAAATTTAACGATATGTTACGAAAAGTTCGTAAAGAAGTACCTCTTCTATTCTGTAAAACGATTTTAGTGTTTACTATCTTTTGTTGTATTCTTCTCGATCATTTTACATTTGCAAGAAGTTACAAATTTAATCAATATGAAAGATTGATAGGGAAAATAGAGAAGTACATCGTTCCTGATGGAAAACAATCTTTAGAAGATATAATGAGTCGTTTTCAAGTAGGATTGTTGGGAACATTACAATTGAATCCAGAATTGGACGTGTATCTCCCATCACCTGGAAGTGAAGTGATACTTCCATCTCAGATGATACTTCCAAAATTGAAGAAAGACGATAAAATTTTGATCAATCTCGCAGAGTTAAGACTGTATCATCTCTTAAAGAAAGAAAAGATCGTTTCAGTGTATCCTGTCGGTATCGGACAAATAGAAGCTAGTACACCTACATTCGAAGCAAAGGTTATTCAAATGATAAAGAATCCATCTTGGGTTCCAACAAACAATATACGTAAAAGATATGCAAAAGAAGGAATAAACCTACCGAAGGTCGTACCTTCTGGTACGGACAACCCTATGGGAATGTACGCAATAAGATTATCTTATGGTCATGGAGAGTACCTCATCCATGGAACTAATGAAAATTTTGGAATTGGTTCAAGGGTAACTTCTGGATGTATCAGATTGAGAAAAGAAGATATAAAAGACCTATTTAGTAAAGTCAAAGTTGGGGATAATGTAAGAATTATTAATGAACCAATTAAGTATTCTAAAGAATCAGATGGAGAATGTTATATTGAAGCACACCGACCTCTTTCCGAACGTGCTGAGTCAACTATGAGCTACGAAAAAAACTTAGAATTGAAGGATTTTCTGGAAGAAAACAAAATAGATAAAATATTCTTCTTAAAAGCAATTTCTGATCAACTTGGAATACCAATCAAATTAAAAAAGAATACTTAATACGATAAAAAGTAAGGAATTCACAATCTATCATTTAAGCGAACTTTACGAATTATAGAAGATTCTACAAAGATTGTTATTTCTTGTATCCATGAACCTGATTATCTAATCTTTGGTTTGCTCGAATAGCTTCTTCTTTAGTATTTTGAAGATCAGATTGCAAGGATTGAGTTTCTTCAGAGATATTCTCAACTTTATCCTTTAAAGAATGTAATTCAGAATTTATTTTTTTATTCTGGTTCGTCGTACATCCAGAAAGTGTGAGAAATGTCATAGCAATAATATACGGAATAAATTTATTTTTCATTTTATACTCCAACTTTTACAAATTAAAGTTTATTTGATCTTGGTTCCTATAAGAACATTTCTATAGAATATTACAAAAGTCGACAAAATAAAGTACATCACCAAATTCAGATTGTATCATCTTTCGCTTACGATTGAAATGGATTTTATCAACTTATAAAAATATTTATTAAATTATTACAAAATGTGAATAGAAGAAGTATTGATCGTTCCACTAGGAACAAGTGCTCCACAAACCATTATAATAATATCTCCTTTTTTTCCGACCTTTTCTTCTATAGCAATCTTTTTTCCTATGATGTAAAAATCATCAGTTGAAATGAATCGTTCGACTAATTTTGGGAAAACACCCTTGACCAGTAGAAGTTGATTGACAGTCTCTTTTTGAGTTGTCAAAGCTAGAATCGGAGCTTTTGGAAAATATTTTCGAATAGATTTCGCTGATTTTCCACCAAAAGTTGCTACAATAATTAATTTAGAATCTAAATTCTCAGAAATTTCTACGGCGCTATGACAAACTGCTTCGGTGAGGGTAATTTTTCTTCTATAAACTTTATTGTAATTAATATGATTCATGACAATATCAGCTCTTTTACAGATAGTCGACATGATTTTAACTGATTCAATCGGATATTTTCCATTCGCACTTTCTCCAGATAACATAACAGCATCTGTACCATCTAAGATCGCATTCGCAACATCTCCAGCTTCTGCTCTTGTTGGTCTCGGATTTTTTATCATAGAATCTAACATTTGAGTTGCTGTAATTACAATTTTAGAAGATTCAACACACTTAGCAATCATCATTTTTTGAGCAAATATTACTTCTTCTGCTGGGATTTCTACTCCAAGATCTCCTCTAGCTACCATAATTCCATCTGAAATTTCTAGTATATCATCAAAATTATTTAATCCTTCTTGATTCTCTATTTTAGCAATGATAGAAATTTTTTTACCTCCATGATTTTTTAACACATTACGTATCTCTTCAACGTCAGATCTTCTTCTGACAAACGAAACTGCGATAAAATCTACTCCTTTTTGACAACCGAAAATTAGATCTTTTCTGTCCTGTTCGGATAACGCTGGTAGATTAACCGTGACTCCCGGTAAGTTAATACTTTTATTTTCTCCTAATATTCCATTATTCAACACTTTACAAATAATTTTTTCATCTTCAATGTATAGAACTCGCATTTCTATTAATCCATCATCAATTAAAATGGAATCTCCTTTTTTTAAGTCATTATGTAAGTTTTTATAGGTGACAGCTACATGATTATGATCTCCTAAAATGGAAGAATTCGTAGTTAATACGAAATGTTGTCCGGCTACTAAAACAACATTTTTATTTTTCTTTAATTTCATCGTTCTTATTTCAGGTCCTTTTGTATCTAGCAAAATAGCTATTTGTCTTTTCTTCTTATTGCATATTTCTCGAATATTTTCGATTCTTCGACCATGTTCTTGATGACTTCCATGGGAAAAATTTAGTCGAATGGCGTCCATTCCATGATCGATTAACTGAGATAGCATGAATTCAGATTCCGTTTTAGGACCAATCGTACAAATTATCTTTGTTTTTTTCATAAACTTTCTATACTTCATATCAATAAGTGATTTTTAACTACAATATGAAAAAATCGTTTCAATAAATTTCATTTCTTTTGAACGGGGATAGAGAATTTAAATTAAAATTTGTTTGAAATATAAGATTGTATCTATAATATGAATTTTTATAAACATTTTTAATAATTTTGACTATTTTAGTAAATTAATGAGCATCGTATATATTTTCTCGATTAAGAACTTATTAAAAATTTTTGTTTTATTTTGTTACTATATTTTTATCAACTAATTTAATAAAATAAAAAGGTTAAAAAAAGAACGAAAATTAAAACTTTTTATTTCATACCTATCAATTGATTTCTTGAACATTCTCTTTTAGACTTTTTAAAATTTTATCTTATTACAAATAAATCAATGGAAACAATAAAAAAAATTAAAGAACAAATTAAAGAAAATAAATTTTTATTATATATGAAAGGTTCTCCTGATAGACCAAGTTGTACATTTTCAATGAGAGCTGTGCAGATCATACGTTTATGTAAAGTACGATTCGCATATATTGATGTATTAAAACATGACGATATTCGTAGATTTCTTCCAGAATATTCTAACTGGCCAACCTTTCCACAGTTGTGGATTAACCGTAAATTTGTTGGAGGATTTGATATTATGAAGGAATTGTATTTTGAAGGGAAGTTACAAAATATGTTCAAGTAGATAGTATAATTTAAAAAAAAAATTAAGTGAGATTTGTTTAATATTTCTAAAAAAATTATAGAACTTTTGCAAAACTATATTTTAGTATTTTATACTCACTTTCGAAGTGTTCTACAGCAAGATTTCTTAAGAAATATACATTATCTCCATTTAATCTCGTTCAAATATGATACTAATCATAGATTATAGATCATTATCCCATTTATAATGATTTTCAATCTTATTTAAGATAATTAACATGAATATTTTTATGTAGAAGGTTATTTTTTTTGTAGAATTTATATAAAAATAATTTTATATCTTGAATTTTTATTTTTTACTGTAGAAGATCATTCTATAATTAGAATATAAATGGTGATAGAGCATATAATCGATCTTCAGAAATTCTATTAATGATATCAATATCTGATTAAAATGATAAAAATGCAGAGTTCTAAAAAAGATTTTATCAAAGTTCTTAAAAGTTTTAAATTAATTGACCAGTTAATTCATGAAGAACTATTGATACAAACTATTTTTCGAGAAAATATTACGATTTACTGTGGTTTTGATCCTACATCTGATAGTCTTCATGTTGGACATCTTGTTCCATTACTATTGTTAAGGATATTTCGAAACATGGGACATAGAATAATTGTTCTAGTAGGAGGAGCGACGTGTCTTATCGGAGATCCAAGTTTTAAAGATTTTTATAGGACGGTAAACACAGCTTCTCAAATAGAGGATTGGACGAATGAACTTCAAAAACAGATAGAAAAATTTTTAAACTTTCATTACGAAAAGAATGATTTAATTATCGTTAATAATTTAACATGGTTAAAGGATATGAAAGTAATGGACTTCTTTGATAAGATCGGGAAACATTTTAATGTCAACAGCATGATACAGAGAGAACTAGTAAAAAATAAGATAAAGAATCACGTTCGTCGGATTTCTTTTTCAGAGTTTTCTTACGGATTGTTGCAAGCTTACGACTTTTATAAACTTCATTTAGATTATCACGTATCTCTCCAAATTGGAGGATCAGATCAATGGAAAAATATCATCTTTGGAATTGAACTAATAAGAAAGTTATGTAATAAAAAAACATTTGGATTAACTTTTCCATTAATAACAAATTCAAATGGAAAAAAGTTTGGTAAATCTAAAAAGAATAACATCTGGTTAGATCCGAAAAAAACAAGTCCATATCATTTTTATCAGTTTTGGATCAACATAGACGATGAGAATGCTCGGATATTTTTCTATTTTTTACTAATCAGTATGTATGATGTTCAGTCTGTTGATCATATGTCTAAAAAGTATGCAGAAATAATTAATGAAAAAAATAAATCCAGTCGTTCTAAGATCATCCAATATTTTTTAGCAGATAAAATCACAGAGATGATTCATGGAGGGGACAATGCAAAAACAGCAAAGGAAGTATCTAAAAAGATATTCTTCTACAAGGATATTTTGCGATTTAAAGAACAAGATTTTCAAAAAATTTTAAAGATAGGAGTTCAATCAGTGAGATTGGACTCGCGTAGAGAACATGACATTCGAGAAATCTTAGTGATGTCTAGAATCTCAAAATCTAAGAAGCAAGCTAAAGATATGATCTCGACAAATTCGATCTCAATCAATTGTAATCCTCATCGGAATAGAGATTACTCAATTTCAAAAGAAGACGCAATCTTTCAAAGATACTCCCTTATCAAAAAGGGAAAGAAGGAAGTTCTTTTGGTCGTGTGGAAATAAGGTTCATAAGATTTTTATAGGAGCTGGAAAACGATAACAAAATTATTAAATTTTTTATATCCTGCAAGTGAAACGGAAACCACCATCGACATTTATAACCTCTCCTGTAATACCAGAAGACATGTTCGAACATAAGAACACTGCACACTTTCCTATATCTTCTATCGATATCTTATCAGTTAAGATATTTTTCTTAAAATGTTCGTACATTCTTCGAAAATTTTTTATTCTAGAAGAAGCAATCGTCATAATTGGACCAGAAGAAATAGCGTTTACTCTGATTTTTCTTCTCGATAATGAACTTGCAATGTACCTTACGTTGGATTCCAAAGAAGCCTTCGAAGGACCCATCACATTGTAATTAGGAACGGATAAAATGGACCCAATGTAAGTGATAGTCAGTATGGTCGAATGTTCATTTAACATATCCCTACAAAACTTCACCATTGCTACCAAACTGTAGGAGCTGATCTCATGTGATATCTGAAAATCTTTCCTCGTTACTACATCTACATAATCTCCACGAAGCTGATTACTATCCACATATGCGATAGAATGTACAAAACCATCGAATGTTTTCCAAAAATTTTTCAGTTTATCGAAAAGAAGTTTTATGTCTTCATCTGAAGAAACATCACATGGTAAAATGATATCAGATTTGAATCTTCTAGCTATCTTCTCTACTCTTGATCTAACTCTCTCATTCTGATAACTGAAAGCTAGCTCTGCTCCACTTCTATACATCATCTTCGCTATTCCATAAGCGATGGAAAGCTTTCCAGATATTCCAGTGATTAACATTCTTCTTCCCTTCATAAGACTATTTTTTTCTATTTCTAAAATTGACATATACGATATCGTCTCGAGTTTTAAAAGGTGAGAGTGTCTGTATTAAACAATCAATAAAAATTCTTGTTCAATTAGTAAACCTGCCTTCTTAAGATCATGAATAAACATGAACGACCTTATTCATAAGAACGAGATAATTGTTCGAAAAACTCTTTTATCGAAACCTAACTTTATGTTTCTTAGTTCAAAAGATCGTTCATCCTATCTATCGACTAATGTACTTGATTAAATCTAAAACTTTTTCAGAATATCCGGTCTCATTATCGTACCAAGAGATCAGTTTAGCAAAATTTCCATTTATCAACGAACTCGCCTTCGCATCGAAGATAGAAACTAGGGTATTTCCGTTGAAATCACTTGAAACGACCTCTTCATCCGTATATCCTACTATTCCTCTCAAGTAGCTTCTGGAAGCTTCTTTGACGAGTTCGCAAATTCTATCAAAAGAAGTTGAAACTTTTAAAGAAACTGTGAAATCCACTACAGAAACGTTGGCAATTGGTACTCTAAATGCCATTCCGGTTAATTTACCTTGTAAATCAGGTATTATTTTTCCGGTAGCTTGAGCAGCTCCAGTCGTAGAAGGTATGATGTTTTGAATGGAACCTCTTCCATCTCTCCAGTTCTTCACGGAAGGACCGTCGACTGTCTTTTGGGTAGCAGTCGCTGCATGTACCGTTGTCATGATGCCACTTTGTATTCCGAAATTCTCGTGTACAATTTTCGCTATCGGAGAAAGACAGTTGGTAGTACAGGAAGCGTTAGAAACTATATCTTGATTCTGGTAGGTATGATGGTTTACACCCATCACAAACATTGGTGTATCGTCTTTAGATGGACCAGTGAGAACGACTTTCTTTGCACCGCAGGAGATGTGTGGACGAGATAATTCATCAGTTAAAAAAAGACCAGTCGCTTCTGCTACACAATCCACTCCGATTTCTCCCCATGATATATCTTTAGGGTTCTTTTCGGAAGTGCAGCGAATCTTATTACCGTTCAATAATATCGAATTTCCTTGAACTTCAATGTTCTCCAAAAAATTACCGTGTGTTGAATCGTACTTTAAAAGATATGCTATGTACTTCGTATCTAACAAATCGTTTATTCCAACTATCTTTATATCTTTCCTTTTTTGAGCAAGTCGAAAAATTACTCTTCCAATTCGACCAAATCCATTGATTCCTACTCTGATTGTCATCGATTTTACCTTCTCCGTTCATCATTTACATTAAAATATTTAATCTGTCTGTTTTTGCACATCACTCAAGTAGATCAAGCGATGTCGAACTAGATAATATAGTCGAACTTCATAAAAATCAAATCATTTATCGATTTCTATGTAAAAATTTCTGAAAAACTTTGAATTAAGGTTCCTAATCGATTCTTATCAGTATTCAACATCTCAACTTTCGTATCAGATAACCAATTTAGGATGTGTAAGATCATGTTGTTTATCGGGACATATCCTACTCGGATCTTCCAGTACATCAACGATATCAAAATATTTTTCTTTCTTTACCATATAACTGAAGAATATATGAACGTTCAAACAGGAATAGATCATTTCGATCGTTTATCTTATCGTCCAAGAACTGTGACAATTTTATCGTATCATCAATATCATCTAGTTATCCAACTGATCCTTCCATAAGTCATATGAAACGAATCTGAATTCTTCTATCATATTGATTTAAAATATTGATTTCTATGAAAGATAAGGTTGTATTTCGAATGCTACCGCATTTTTTTCGTACGTCTAAATTTCTGAGAGAAACGGATCTATCACAGAAATTTCGATGTTGTGGTAGATCAATAACTTAGCTTTTATCATGATCTAACTTTCGGATACATCATCCGAATATTTTAACTGAACTGACAGTAATTTTCTGATGAAAGATGAGATAGTTGAAATCGATGAACGTCCAATATCTCTCTGATATCCGCTTCTTTCACAGGTGCGATCACATATTTTTCATCCTCTCGGAGAGATCGAACATATTTTCAATTTTTCGAAACCTGATCCATCTGCAAGACGATTGATTATCAATTCCAACGATCGATGTTAAGAACAAACTTATCTTTCGATGTTTCGATGACATCTCTTATAAATTATGTATTCACGTTTGAATGTTCATCCTAGTTTTAAAGAATACTATGATTTGTACAAATTCACTACGATATCTACAGATCCCTCTATATTTCAACAGTTTATCTTCGAAACATTCTGTTTCCATCGATATACGTTGATGCAACGATCTATGATCGATCAAGTAAATCAGATTATTTTTTAAGATTCACGATGTGTCATCCATGTTAAGTGATTCTACGGTTCAAACTATCCTTCCATAAAAATCATTTTAACAATCACATCTGATTCTTCCAAGAACTCCTTAAAATACCTACAATAATTAGAACAAACTTTAAAGGTTGGTCTTTCATACCTGATGGATACATTTTTGTTTCTGATACTACCTGGATAATAAGATAGGGTAATTCTCCTGATCCTTAGTTTACGTTCAATGATACATCGTGTAGAAGATCGATCTACCGTAATTCAACCGTACGATCTTGAAACACCCGTTGATCTCTTGATGTCACGAATTTTCGTATGGATTCGATAATTTAAAACAGCGATTTATTCTGGGTGAGTTGATCGTAGTCGAAATGATGACGATCGAATCGATACATGAGCTTTATCGTAAGAACGGATATGATTGACAATCATATCGTTTAAATTAAAAACTAACGTTCCATAATCCTCTTCGTGAGATCTTTTGTTTTCTCGATATAACATCAAGACGACGATTAGAACGAGGATGATCAAAATATTTAGGAGAAAGGCGGTTAACTTCCCTATCAATTTGAACAGGTGAAGAACAGGTTTGAAAATGAGAAAGATGAGTTTCAAAAATTCCCACATCGAAGTACTTAAATGACGAAGAAGTTATTCTGTCGTTCAGTATAGCGTTTTGAAGAAAAGACCTTGGATGATCCAGATATCATAGCTAGAACATACGATGTATGTTTGAGCCATCATATCTTGAAATCAGCCCATACCGGAGCATGATCAGATGATCTGATCATATTTCGAATAGAATAATCTATCCCGGAACTCTGACATATATTAAATAATTCTTTTGAAGAAAGTATCAGATCGATCCTTAAACCGATATTTCTAAGGAACCCATTCGAACGATAATCGAACCAAGAAAATCTTTTTTCAGTTTCGCCACTTTTTTTTCTGAAAGTATCAGAAAGTCCAGAAGACTTCAACTCTTGCATCCAAATTCGTTCTTCCGGAAGAAAAGCACATTTTCCAATTTTTATCCATTTATTCCGATGATATTCGCTAATTCCAATGTCTTGTTCATCCGGACTGATGTTCATATCTCCCATAACAACTATGTTCTCATTTCTGCCGATCGTCGCACGAACATATTTGGTTAAATCTTGATAAAATCTCCTTTTTTTTTCAAACTTATCCTTGTTCTTTTTATAACCACCTTGTGGAGAATAGATGTTCACTATATGAATCGTCTTCTCCTTCAAAAGGATGTTCGCCGATATGATACGACATTCTTCGAAAAAATCCTTTTCGAAAAACTTTATGTCGACATCAACCAACTTTTTTTTACTGAACAGAGCAACTCCGCAGCGAGATTTCTGTCCGTTAAGATATATGTGGTAGTTGAAATTGACAAATTTTTCTATCGGAAAAAGTCCATTCTCCACCCTAGTTTCCTGCAATCCAATGATATCTGGATCATATTTTTCGATGACTGCATAAAGTTGATGTATATGCGCTCGAATACCGTTGATGTTAAAAGAGACGAATTTCATTCGACGATCTTCCGTTAACTGTATTAAAAATTTTTAAATATCTTTTCGTTTAATATTTTTCAAAATGATCGTATTGATCATAAAATAACAAGCTCTATGTATCATTCTTTCTAAGGATTGGAAAGAATATCACATCCCGAATAGAACAGCGATCTGTCAGCAACATGACCAATCTATCGATTCCTATACCTAACCCAGCTGTAGGAGGTAATCCATATTCCAAAGCGGAGATATAATCTTCATCGTAAGAATAATCTTGATCAACCACACCTGATCGATTTTCTCTACGCTGTTGGATAAATCGACTTAACTGATCGATCGGATCGTTCAGTTCAGAGAATCCGTTGGCGACCTCATATCCTCCTATGAAAAGTTCGAACCTTTCTGCGATCGAAGGATCATCTTCTTTTCTTTTTGATAAAGGAGATACTTCGATAGGATACTCCGTAACAAAAGTTGGTTGTACCAGTTTTTTTTCTACTACCTTCTCAAAAATTTTATACTGTATTTTACCTAACTGATCCGTATCATCGATTTTGACTTCATACGATTTGGCAATCATGATAATTTTATCCTTATCGTTCAAATCCTTTTCAGAGAATTCATCGGAGATATTTCTCAAGATGGACTCTTTCATAGTAATCTTTTCGAAATCTTTATCGAAGTCTAAAAAATTTTCTCCATGTTTTACCTTGCTTGTTTTGAGCATTGATCGAGCAATCTTCTTCAATAGAAGTTCGACAAACTTCATAAGATCTAAATAGTTTTTATAAACTTCGTACATCTCCATCATTGTAAATTCTGGATTGTGCACTCTTGATATCCCTTCGTTTCTAAAGTTCTTACCGATTTCAAAAATCTTTTCGAATCCTCCGATGATCAATCTCTTTAGATATAGCTCCGGAGATATCCTTAAATATAGTTCAGTATTTAATGTATTATGATGAGTGATGAAAGGTTTTGCTAAAGCTCCGCCAGGTATCGGTTGCATGATCGGAGTTTCCACCTCTATGAACCCTCTTCGGTTCATAAATTGGCGTATCCAGTTAATAATTTTGGATCGAACAATAAAAATTTCTTTAGAGTCCTCATTAGAAATAAGATCTAAACATCGATTTCTATGTTGGATCTCTCTATTTTTTAGTCTGTAGAATTTGCTCGATATCGTACGATACGATTTGGACAACAAGTAGATTCTCTGACAATCTATGGTCAATTCACCTACTTTGGTCTTAAACAATCTTCCATACACCCCTACTATGTCCCCTAAATTCCATTTTTTAAAATGATGTTCATAGAACTTTTCTTTGACGGTGTTCACTGAAACATACACTTGGATCGTTCCTGAAAAGTCTCGCAACGTGAAGAAAGATGCTCTTCCAAGAATTCTTCTGGAGATCATCCTTCCTGCTACAGAAACATGATTCTCCAAACTTATTAATTTTTTTCTTTCTATTTGATAGAATTTATTATATAAATCTTTAGATAAGTGGTCTCTCTTAAACCCTTTGTGTCGACACAATGAGTGATATCTTCTTATATTATTTCCTACAATTTTTGTTTTCATTCTTTCGTGAAGACCGATTATTTATCTTTTTTTTTTACAAAGGTATATTTTCTTTATTTAAATTTGCTATGATGAATTTATCAATCTTTCCGTTCAAAATAGACTGTACATTTCTATCTTCTGTTCCAGTTCTTAAATCTTTTACTCTTGAATGATCTAGGACGTAAGAACGTATTTGATGACCCCAAGTTATATCAAACTTGCTATTCTCGATAATTTTTTGGTTCTCTTGTTTTTCTTTTTCCTTAATTTCACATAATTTATTTCGTAGTTGTCTTAAAGCATGTTCTTTATTTCTATGCTGCGATCTATCATTTTGACACTGTGTAACTATCCCGGTTGGAATATGTGTGATCCTAATTGCTGATTCTGTTTTATTAGTATGTTGTCCTCCAGCTCCAGAAGATCGATAAGATTCGATTCTCAAGTCATGAGATTTGATTTCGATTTCCTGGTTCTTATCATCTGATATCTCAGGATACACGAATACGGAAGAAAAAGAAGTATGTCTTCTTCCTGAAGAATCAAACGGACTCTTTCGAACTAACCTGTGGATTCCTGTTTCTGTTCTCAACCATCCGTAAGCATATTTTCCTTGTATCATAAGAGTAGATGATTTGATTCCTGTTAACTCTCCATATGAGATATCTAATATGTGCGATCGAAATTTTTTTAATCCAGCCCATTTTAAATACATCCTCATCAACATATTTGTCCAGTCTTGAGAATCTATTCCTCCAGATCCAGACTGTAGATCTATATAGCAATTACAAAAATCATTTTTTTTTGAAAATAGTCGAATCAACCTTATATCTTCAATTTTTGATTGAACTTCTGATATCTTTTGAAAAGCTTCATTTAAAAAATCCTCATCTTTGTTTTCTATTAGAAAATCAATTAAAATTCTGATATTTTCTAAACCTTCTTCTACCCTTTTTATCTTCTCGATCTCAATCTTCTTATTAATCGATCGTCGCATTACTTCGAATTTCTCCGATCTGTTCTCATCACGATTCTTCGAACAATCTTCATACTTCAAGATATTTAGATCGCACCATCCTCCTTCATTTTTGAAGGTTCTTTTAAGATCTTGAAATGCTTTGACAGATCTTTTAAAACGTTCTATTATATTCTTAATTTCCATTCTAGATAGCAATTCGATTCGTTGAATAATTTGATCCATTACCGTTGTTTAATCTTCAATTGGCCATAAATATTGAATTAGTAATTGCACTTTATCTCCGTAACAATACCTATAGTTAACATCTATCTTATATGCTGCTCTTACTAATCCGTTACAATCGAAAGGACATTTAGACTCGTAGTTAAAAACTATTCCATTGAACTCCCTCTGTTCTTCAAGTAATTTTAACTTCACTTTAAGGTGCTTTTTTTTGAGGATTTTTTTTCTCAATATCAAGAATTTTCCATCGAAAATAGGCTCTGGGAAACCAGGACCCCATGGACCTGCGTACCTGATCAGTTCAGCTGTCTCAATCGAAAAATCTTTTCCTTTTAACTCTCCATCACTTAAGATGACGTTCTTCAACGTAGCATGATTCAGTATTTTTTCGGTCAGGCGAACAAATTTATTCTGAAAAATTTGAAATTTATCTTCTTCTATCGTCAAACCAGCCGCCATTCTATGACCTCCAAATTTTAATATTAATCCCGGATATAGCTGATCCATTTGTTCTATAATATTTTTTATATGTAACCCATCTATCGATCTTCCCGAACCCTTTAGGATACCATGTTGTGATCTGGCGAAGATTATTGTAGGCCTGTTGAAGTATTCTTTTATTCTCGAAGCAAGGATACCTATGATTCCTTGATGCCATGTCGGATAATACATGACTAAAACTTTTGGCAAAATCGTTTTGTTCAGGTTAAGTTCATCAAATATCTCATAAGCTTCTCTTTGCATGTTCTCTTCTATTTTCTTTCTAGATTCATTGAGATTATTTAATTTAACCGCAATCGTTTTAGCTGAACTCTCATCATCTGTTATCAATAAAGCTACGCTGATTGACATATCATCTAACCTTCCAGCAGCATTTAACTTTGGACTAACTGTGAAACTAAGATCATTCGAAACAACCGTCTTAATATCAATCCTGGAAATTGTGATGAGCATCTTTATTCCGATACAACACATTCCAAATCTAATTCTCCTTAATCCGTGATGGACAAGTATACGATTGTTTTTATCCAATGGGACAAGATCAGATATGGTTCCTAATGCAACTAAATCTAAAAAATTTGCTAAATTTGGAACTTCTATAGATCTTTTTTTAAACCATCCTATTTGATTTAGTTTAGATCTTAATGCGAGCATAAGATAGAAACTCACTCCAACTCCAGCCAACGATTTGGATGGAAAATTTGAATTTGGTAAGTTTGGATTCACTATCGCGTCTGCTTCAGGAAGAATTTCTTCTGGAAGATGATGATCGGTGATGATTACCTTAACTCCGTTCTTTCTAGCATACACCACTCCCTCATGGGCAGAAATTCCATTATCTACGGTGATGATCAGTTGAACTTTTTTTTTATAACCTTTTGTACGGTCGTTTTGGTTAGCCCGTATCCATCTTTAAATCGGTTTGGTATGAAATAATCGACACTATTGTATCCTAATTTCTTCAATATCCGTATCAACAGGGCAGTGCTAGTCGCCCCGTCAACGTCAAAATCTCCTACTACGACAATTCTCCATTTATCATACAAAGCTCGTATCAGAAGATTGACCGCCTTTTTTATATCAGTCAATAATCTGTAGTCTAAAAGAGATCTTATGCTTAATTCTAAATCCTCTTCAGAAGATATTCCTCTTGAGGAATATATCCGTTGCAATATGGAAGGTAGGTTATTTAACTTACAATCTCCTTTTTTCTCTCTTCGGATCAATTTCATGTCTTTTATCGTATGTTTCTATCTTTTCTGTTAAAAATGTTTACGGTTGAAATGTTCGAACAAACGATCCTAATGATAATAGTTTTACCGATATAATACAACTACCATTAGGCGAAAGAACATACAATTTTAAACCTAACTTTATAAATTACGTTTTTAAAAATGTTTGAGAAATCTATTATTAAACGATCCATCTAGTATACGGTACTTTTAGGAACCTCCTTTAATATTTTTTTGATCTTTTTAATCGCCTAGAAGGTTTTTATGATCTTTCCAGAAACAATGCTTTTATCTTGAAATATGATTGTTTAAAAACATGGAAAATTATGGTTTGATACACTCAAAAATCCAATCGTAAAACCAAAAATCTTGTTCGATTGCGTCCTTTTTATATCTTTGATATCTCTTTAAAATCTTCAGATAGTTTTTTAATTTATTCCTACGTATCCCTTGATAATCTTATAATTTTCTCTATTCAGATATCCGTCACATGAAGAGCTTTCATTGTTAGCATTAAATATGAAAGTTATGAAGAATTCTCTATGAGATCTTCAGAAAGGTATATCTAAGATAAAATTCATACTTAAGGTCGAATTTAGAGAACTTAATTTAAAACTACGGAACATATAATATTCTCTCCTAAACAAAATAAATGTAAAAACCAGGATTGTAATTCACCGTGATCAAAATCAAAACATTTTCTAAAACAATCAAATTATGTGTAAAGTATTTAAAATTCTTCTAATCAATTTTTTTCTTAAATAATCCGGAGAAACGGAAAAAAATTTGAAAAATATGTTAAAGAGGTAGGAATAAAACGATGAATTGTATATTTCTGACAACATATTGGTCATTTGGACGACTCTAATGCGATCCATCTTTCTTTTTTCTCGATATTTTTGTAGAATCATGTAGCTTCCGAAATCTTCACTTTTTTTCATCGATTTCGAAATAATTTGAGATAGTTCGTATATATCTCTTACAATTAAGTTGAATCCTTGCCCAGCGATAGGGTGCACGGTTTGTGCAGCGTTTCCAATTAATATGAGCCTATGATTTACCACACTATCGGGTGTTGAAACATATATTGGAAAACTCGATCTTCGACTTAAATTCTGAATTTTTCCAAAAATATTATTAAAGAACGGTAACTCCTCCTCCACTTTTCGGACGAAACTTTCTTTACTTAACCTATCAATGTTATTTTTTATATCTTTATCGTAGAACCAGATTAGAGTACCATGATTTGTACCGTTTGGTAGGACGGCTAAGGATCCATTTTTTGTGAATCTCTCAATAGAAACTCCACAAAAAGGTTTTTCAGTATTGAATTTCATAAAAGTAGCAAATTGTCTGCATTTTTCAGACCATTGAATTCCATATCTCCCGTTGTCTGTATTAATTTTACAAGATGAAATTAATAATTTTGCTCGAAGAATCTTTCCGCTCTTCAATCGCGCTGAAATATAATTCTTATGATATTTTATGTGATTTACTTGATCTGGATGATGTATCCTGGTTGATTTATTTGAAATCAATTGAACTTTTTTAAATAGATATCTTTTAACTTTCGATAACAACGTCGTACATCCGAAGAATGGACAAGATAGATATTCTTCGGAAGAAATCTTAAGAAGATTTTTGCATCCATGTTTAGAAATATAAATACTCTTTACAGGATAGATATGATTACGAATATCGGATAGTGCTTTGATTTTTTTAAATTTCTGTAACGTACTTTTATTGAGAAAAATCGTTCTTTCTTGAAGAATAGAATGATTTTTCTTCGTACCGCCGTTTTCAATTAAATCAATTTCTAGATCTTTTCTACAAAAATATCTTAAGAATAAAGTTAAAGAGATTCCTGTTAAACCTCCACCAACGATAATTATTGTCATATTTTTAAAGTTATCTCTAAAAAAAATATTTTTGCATCACGCTGTAACGTTCTTCAATAGTTTAAAAAAAGTGGCTTACGATCATGAGATAAAATCAATACGATGAATCCTTATCAAACATATCAAAATGTAATAGATGGTTATATTCAAAAATTATGTGAAGTGAAATTAGGATTTTACCTATTGAGAGGAATGATGAAAAATGTATTTTAAAAACAGATTCTCTGAAAGATCAGTCCTTAGTTCGTTCTACAATATTAAAACGATTTAGCAATTTTTAAAAAAAATGAACGATGAAATTGATGTAGTAGAATTTGAAACGAAAAATTTTTTGAAAAGTGATTCATTTAATCTGTTCATTCGATCGATTTAAAAAAAAAGATAGATACTTTAAAATCTTATTTTGAAATTCTACCTTATTGAAATGAATATTAAGCGCATTAATTTCCAAATTCAGAAGTCGTTCAGCTCTTATATTCATCATAGATAAATCTTTCTATTCCTCGATGCGTTGCAAGGAGGACGATATCGGCGGGTCTGTTTGCAAACAATCCAACTGTTATCACTCCAGCAATGGAATTAATTTTATCTTCCAACAGTGTTGGATTGAATATCTTCAAATGGTATACATCTACAATAATATTCCCATTATCTGTGACGACATGTTTTCTATGTCTCGGAATTCCTCCTAACTTTTTTAATTCCCTGATCACATAAGATTTTGCCATTGGAATAACTTCTACCGGAAGAGATGATTTACCAAGTATAGAAACCTTTTTAGATTCATCAGCGATAGCAATGAATTTTTTTGCCATTCCTGCTATCACTTTTTCCCTTGTAAGGGCTGCTCCCCCTCCTTTTATCATCATTAAATTTTTGTTAAACTCATCTACGCCATCCACATATATATCAACATAGTCTACATCGTTACTATCGATTATGGAGATCCCGATCTTTCTTAATTTGTTTGTGGAAGATATTGAGCTAGATACTGCTCCACGAATGATATTTTTTTTATATTTTAGACCATCTATGAAGTAAGATACAGTAGATCCTGTTCCAACCCCAATTATCATACCTTCTTTAACATATTCTAAAGCAGCCATCCCTGCCATTTTTTTAAAATCGTTCCAGGTCATATTTTTTCCAAAAATTTATCGCATCTGATTAATTGTAAAAATCTTTGTACTAAATGATTAAATTATCAGCTATTTATTCTCATAATATGATCGATAAATCCATCGATTTTATTAGGACGAACACTGTTATATCATAAGAATATTATCCTTTTCATATTTTCTGTTAATTTTTAAAAATTTTAAATAGATTTCAAAATTGCTAACATGTTAAATAAATTGTTATCTTTAGAATCTGCTAAAATAACTCATTTTAAATGGTTCCTTTGTTTTCTATGTGAAATCAAGATAAAAACCTTTTTGAAAGTACAATACCATCATTTTTAAATGATGATCATGGAGTTGATCGGCTTGTAAAGAAACTAACATTTTTTATTTTCATATTCTTTATATATCATCGATTTTTTGTTCGGTAAGTCTGTGATGCTTCCTTCGAACATTTTTGAAGCCATTCCTATAGATTCATATAAAGTTGGATGCGCATGAATAGTCAAAGCGATATCTTCTGCACTACATCCCATCTCTATAGCTAATCCAATTTCTCCTATAAGTTCTCCACCATTTACTCCAACGATAGATCCTCCCAAGATTCTTTTAGTTTTTTTATCAAAGATGATTTTCGTCATACCATTTGTATGATTTGAAGAAATCGCTTTTCCCAACGCACCCCATGGTACTGTGGATGTCTCAAAAACTATATTTTGTCTTTTTGCTTCTTCCTCAGTTAATCCTAACCAAGCTATTTCGGGATCGGTATAAGCGATAGATGGTATAATATATGGATCGAAATAATGGTTCATACCGTAGATAACCTCTGCTGCGATATGACCTTCATGCATGCCTTTATGTGCTAACATAGGTGATCCAGCTACATCTCCTACAGCATATATATGTGATATATTCGTTTTCATTTGAGAATTTGTTTTAATGAATCCTTTTTCATCTATCGAAATACCAATTTTATCAAGATTGATTGAATCAGAGTTTGGAGTACGACCGATTGCTAACAGCAATTTATCATATTTCTTTGTTATATCTTGATTCACTCTATCCTTCATAATTACTGATATTTCCTTTTGATTATATAAAATTTTTGTAACCCTCGTGTTGAGCATAATATTAAATTTTTTGCTCACGTCTTTCATATAGAATTGAGATACTTCATCTTCCACCATTGGTAACAATCGTTCTTCAACTTCTACTATATCTATCTTTGATCCTAAAGTATGATATATAGTTCCAATTTCTAATCCGATTATACCTCCTCCTATCACCAAAATAGATTTCGGTATTTCTCGTATCTCTAATGCTTGATCAGAACTCCATATCTTTTTATTACCATCAGAATCCATATCTAGAATATCCACAGTTCTAGGTAATTTAGTTGGATGAGATCCAGTTGCAATAATGGCGTTTTCGAAAGAAATCTCATAATCTTCTTCCTCATTTTCTACCATGATGGAATTAGAACTGATAAACTTCCCATTTCCTTGAATAAATTTAATTTTTCTATCACATATCATCTTATAGAGATTATTTGCAATTCTTGAAACTACCTTTTCTTTTAACTCTCTGATCTTTTGAACACAGATCTTATTTTCCATACATAAGATACCTGAATTAAACAACCAATTTGATTCTTGAATAATCTTAGAGATATTTAAAAGAGTTTTTGATGGAATACAACCAACGTTCAAACAAACTCCTCCAACTTTACTGAAACGTTCTACTAAAATTGTTTGTAATCCTAAATCGGCACAACGGAATGCGGAAGAATATCCAGCAGGTCCTGATCCTAGAACCACTACTTGAGTTTTAAATTTTGATTGCATATAATCTCCCATTTGTGTTTGATCAAACATGATTATGTATGAACAGATTTCAACTCATCCAATTTATCTTGAAAATCTTTGATTTTGTCCCTAGAAAGATATCTATAAATTAAAGTAAATAAGGAAATGATCTCTCTACATCAACAAATTTCTGAGATCTTGTATAAGAAACGAGATTCTTTCTATAAATTTTACTCCTTCTGCTCCATTAATGATTCTATGATCAAAAGATAGTGAAACCGGCATCGTTAATTTTGCTAAGAATTTTGAACCATCCCAAATAGGTTTCATGAAAGATCTTGAAAGTCCAAGAATAGCTACCTCTGGAGAATTAACAATCGGGGTAAAACCATTTGTAGGACCTAATCCTCCAAGATTTGATATTGTGAATCCACCTTTTTGCATATCTTTGGGAAATAATCTTCCTGATCTAGCTTGTTCAGACATATCTCCTATAACTTTAGATATTTCAAAAATATCCATTCGGTCTACATTTTTAATAACAGGAACTAAAAGACCGAAATCTGTATTAACTGCAATCCCTATATTGATATCTTTTTTTAAAATAATTTCTCCAAGGTTATTCGATATTTCACTGTTGAAAATAGGAAATTCTTTCATGATCTTGGAAACCGCTTTTAGGAAGAATGGTAGCATTGTAATTTTAGATGATTTATCTTCTTCTTTTATCTTTCTTCTATACAGCTTCCTAAAAGAGTTCAACTCTTCGACATCCACCTCTCCGAAAATTGTTACATGAGGAACTTTTTTCCATGTTTCGACCAAATTCTTACAAGAATTTTTTTGAATATGGTTCATTTTTAAGATTTTGAATTCTTCTATCTTTTTCTCAATAACAAGACTTTCAGACATATTACTTTCTGAAGAACTCTTGTTGTTGTCATTATTATAAAAAGATAAATTGAACCTATTAACCGCTTCTTTAACATATTGAAAAACATCTTCTGGAAGAATGCGACATTTCTTTCCAGATCCTTTTATGTTTTTCAGATCCACATTGAATTTTCTAGATAACCTCCTGACTAATGGCGTTGCATGTAAAAATTGATTTTTTTCAATATCATTTTTTTCGTCACCAATAGTAGATTGTTTAGTATATTCAGGATGATCATCTCTTACTTTTAGGGGTTGATGATATTGATAAATTTTATCGTTTGATAGGGTCGATTCCTCTTCTTTTTTAACATGACTTTTAAGAACCATTATCAACATATCTTTTTTAAGAATATCTCCCTTAGATATCTTGATTTCTTTAACTACTCCAGAATCAGGAGAAGGCAATTCCATCGATACTTTCTCACCTTCTATCATTATTAAAGGTTGCTCTAGGCTAACTTTTTCTCCAACTTGAACCAGAATATCAGTGACTTCCGCTTCATCTACTCCAATTTCTGGCATCCGAATATCAACGAACACTTATATCACCTCAATGTTCATACTAAACGTGGGTTAATTTTTTCAGGATTAATGTTATATTTTTTAATAGCTTCATATACCGTAACTTTATCTATCTTTTTCTGATCGGATAACTCATTGAGAGCAGCTAATACAATATAGTTCGTACTAATCTCGAAGTAATCTCGAAGGTTTTCTCTGCTGTCGGAACGTCCAAAACCGTCCGTACCTAAGACCTTGTAACTTTTTGATGGAATATATGGACGAATTTGATCAGCGAACGTTTTCATATAATCAGTCGCTGCAACAGCAGGATCACTGTTCATTACGGTGGTAACATATGGAATCTTCTTTTTTTTCAATGGATGCAACATATTCCATCTTTCACAATCTTGCCCATCTCTACATAATTCTGTAAAAGAAGTTACGCTATATACAGTAGATGAAATTTCATATTCATTAGAAAGAATTAATGCAGCTTTTCTCACATGTCGAAGAACAGATCCTGATCCCAATAACTGTACAGCTCCATTTCTTCCTTCCAAATGATCTATCTTGTAAATTCCTCTTCGAATACCTTCCTCCACTCCATCTGGCATAGGAGGCATCTCATAATTTTCATTCAACACGGTCATATAGTAGTATATATTTTCCTGTTGATCTCCATACATTCTATTTATTCCATCCTGTAAGATAACGGCAACTTCATATGTATAAGATGGATCATAAGAAATACAATTTGGAACAGTTAACGATTGAATATGACTGTGACCATCCTCATGTTGTAGTCCCTCTCCGTTCAATGTAGTCCTCCCAGAAGTTCCTCCGATCAAGAAACCTCTAGCTTGCTGATCACCTGCTGCCCATAATAAATCACCAACTCTCTGAAAACCGAACATAGAGTAATATATGTAGAAAGCGATCATTGGAAAATCGTTATTACTATAAGAGGTAGATGCAGAAATCCAAGAAGCACAAGCGCCAAGCTCACTAATTCCTTCTTGTAAGATAATTCCTTTTTCATCCTCTCTGTAATATATCAAACTATTTTTATCTTGTGGAATATATTTTTGACCAAACGCGTTATATATTCCGATTTGACGAAACAATCCTTCCATTCCAAAAGTTCTTCCTTCATCAGCAATGATCAACGACAATCTGTTCTTGATAGAATCACATTTTAACATAATGTTAAATGCTCTTATAAACGCCATTGTAGTAGACATTCTACCCTGTTTTTTTAGAAGACTGTTAAAAATATTTAAGGATGGTACATCTATTTTCCGTGTAAATCTTGCAATCCTTTTTGGGATATATCCTCCCAACTTTTTTCTACAAGAATGAATGTAACGGTGCTCTTCTGAACCTTCTTTTAGCGAAACAATTGGGAAGTTCAATATTTCCCGATCTGAAACTGGTATATTAAATCTATCTCTGAAACGTTTCATATCTTGCAAGCTAATATCCTTAATTTGATGAGCAATATTCCTTCCTTCCGCAACTTCTCCCATTCCGTGTCCTTTTATCGTCTGTATCAAAATGACGCTAGGTTTTCCAAAACTTTTTTGGGCAAGTTGAAAAGCAGAATATATTTTTTTAGGATCGTGACCACCGAGATTTAATGAATAAGATCGAATTTGTTCATCTGTCATATTTTGTACTAATTTCTCTGTTTCTAAATATCGATTGAAAAAATTCTTTCGTATATATTCTCCATCTTTAGACCTAAGATTTTGATAATCTCCATCATTGGTTTGGTTAATAAGACAAATTAGTTTTCCAGAGATATCCTTTTTAAAAAGGTTGTCCCATTTGCTTCCCCAAATAACTTTAATCACATTCCAACCAGCTCCAATAAACAGTCGACTAAGTTCATTAATGATTTTACCGTTACCCCAAACTGGACCATCTAATCTTTGCAAATTACAATTGATTACAAAGATTAAATTATCCAAATTTTCTCTAGAAGCGATTGTGATAGCTCCTTTCGATTCTGGTTCATCCATTTCGCCATCCCCTAAAAATGCATATACCTTTTGTTCTGAAGTATCTTTTAATCCTCTTTTATACAAATATTTTAAAAATTTGGCTTGATAAATAGAACTAATAGCTCCAAGACCCATCGAGACCGTTGGAAATTGCCAAAATTCTGGCAAAAGTCTAGGATGTGGATAAGAAGGTAATCCAAAGTCGCTTTCAATCTCTTGTCTAAAATAGTTGATTTGTTTTTCAGTTATACGACCTTCTAAGAAAGCTCTAGAATAAATTCCTGGAGAGATATGGCCTTGAAAATAGATCAAATCTCCTTCTTGCTTTAGAAAACTGTTTCTCGCTCGAAAAAAATGATTAAAACATACTTCATATATTGTTGCACATGATTGAAAAGATGATATATGACCTCCAAGATTGAGATTTTTTTGAGACGCTTTTAGAACCATCATAATTGCGTTCCAACGTATTATGTTACATATTCTTTCTTCAAGGTTTAGCTCACCTGGGTAAATCGGTTCTCTATCAGAAGGAATGGTATTAATATAATCTTGTTCCATTATTTCTGAAAAGAAAGATCCCGAACTTTGTTGAACATAGTTCGACAATTTTTGTATGATATACCGACAACGATCTGCACCTTCGTTATGAAAAACCCATTCGATCGACTGTAACCATTCAACAATTTCTGTTTGGTCCATATCTTGATTTGATTCATTCCTCATAAGTTGTTTCCTTCTTATTTTTTATAGATCTTATTTTTAAATTGCTTATAATTCAATAATTGATAACTTTTTTTTCGATATAAATATACCTAAATTTTTACTGTTCTTATATTTAGATCACTGAACATTCAAACATTCTAAAAGGTAAAAGTATCAGATTATAAGGATATTCATATGAATCGAATATTGTTCTTATAATCTCGTAGAACCTGGTATTATACTTTATTACGCATATTTATGAAGTTTCTCCGATCTTCATGAATTCTAAACGATAATTATTTGATCTGACGAATATATATAATTTTTAAAATCTAGTATTCTAATAATCTACATTTTAAATCTTTATCGTTTTGAACATTGTATCTTTTAAAGTAGGTTTTTCTTGTAGCAAGATTTAAGATCTATATAAGATTCTAGAAAAGATGAAGATGGTATATGAAAGAAAAAGAATTGTATCGATCTTACTATTCCATTCGTAAAATAGATATTAAACGATTTACTGTTGTAGGATCGTTGAATAACCTAATAGTTATAAGATAATTATTCATATATGAATCTCTATTATATTTCTTTTTTTTTCACAGGATGACAATTCCTTAAACTTCGTTGATTTAACAAAAATATAAATCACTTATTTTTAACATCATTAGACCAATGAATAAAAATTTTTGTCGTTCTGTAAAATGGTATCTGATAAATTTAAAAAAAAATTACAAGGTAAGAAATATTACTTTATCTTCAAAAAAATTTAAAGTTAAATGGAAATCAATTAAAATCCTGCATATTTTAAAGTTCATCACTGTTTTAGTGTAATATATTGAATTTGAACTATTAGATTTCAAAGATGATCATATTATAAAATCAATTGAAAGTTGTTATTCATCACGAACTTATTACGTGATTAACGATCAAATTGATTTTTATTTCTTAATTTTACTCGTAAGTCTCTCATAATTTTATTAAAAAACTAGAGTTAAAGATATTTCAAATGTATAATTTGAAAGCGTTATTTTTTATAAGATAAGGTAAATTTTGCTCATGTTAAGAATCAAAAAAATAAAAGGATTGACGTTTGATGATGTTCTGTTAGTTCCAGCATATTCGACAATCGTTTCAGATTCTATTGATTTATCAACCCATCTCACTAAAGAAATTCAACTTAATATTCCGATTATCTCTGCATCTATGGATACCCTTGCAGAATCAGAGTTGTCTATTGAATTAGCTCAATCTGGAGGAATCGGTTTTATTCACAAGAATATGACCATTCAAAATCAATCAGAAGAAGTCAAGAAGGTTAAAAATTATCAGGTTGAAACTACAGATAATTGGTATTTTCAATCTAATTCAACTATTTTACAAATTTTTAAAACAGCGGAATCAAAACACACGATGCAATATAGAATTGAAGAAAAAAAATTCGTGTCCTTTAGTATCGTAAGAAATATAGATTTTCCGAAGAATATCAATCATCCAAGCTGCAAAATATTTTCTAAATATAAAATAAGCATCGTTGAAGAGCAAGAAAAGTATGTGGATGTGTTTCATAAAATGATTAGCGATCGTTCCAAATATGCTTTAATAATCAATAATTGTAAGGATATAATGGGAATGTTCTCGATAGAAGTATCTTCAAAGGATGAAAAAAACTTTCGTGCTTGTAAAGATAAGAGAGGGAGATTAAGAGTTGGAGCAGCAATTAGTGCTAACGAAAATGATGATAGAATTAAAGAGTTGATTGAATCTGAAGTAGATGTAATATTGATAGATTCCTCTCATGGACATTCTGATATTGTATTGAGAAAAATATTTGAGACTAAAAAAAAATATCCAAATTTGCCAATTATTGGAGGAAATGTTGCTACCTCAAAAGGAGCGTTAGATTTGGTACAAGCAGGTGCTGATGCGGTTAAAGTAGGAATAGGACCAGGATCAATATGTACTACAAGAATAGTAACTGGAGTCGGAATACCTCAAATTACTGCTATCTCTGAATCTTCAGAAGCTTTATCTAAAACTGAAATTCCGATAATTGCAGATGGGGGAATTAGATTTTCCGGAGATGTTGGAAAAGCGATAGCTGCTGGAGCTAAATGTGTCATGTTAGGATCTGTTTTGGCAGGTACGAAGGAGTCTATTGGAAAATTAGTGATATATAAAGATGGATTTTACAGACAGTACCGTGGAATGGGTTCAAAAAAATCTATGGTACATGGTTCTTATGATCGATATTTTCAATTAAATACAAAAGAAACAGGACAATTTGTTCCAGAAGGAGTAGAAAGAAAGATTCTATATAAAGGATTCTTGAAAGACGTTGTTCATAAAATCATAGGTGGACTTCGTTCTTGTATGAGATTAACCGGTTGCAACAATATTAATCAACTTCGTCTCAATACAGAGTTTATAACGATCAGTCAATCTGGAATAAAAGAAAATCATGCGCATGGAACGGATATGTTAGGGGATTCTTTATCTTATCGAAACCAGTTAGAGATATTTAAATTGAAATAATTAAATTACGTGATACATAAAAAATGTTGCGAAAAAATACCATATTAATTATCGATTTCGGTTCTCAATATAGTATGTTGATTGCAAGAAGAATTCGAGAAATGGGAGTATATTGCAGAATCTGTGTTTTAGACGATTCAAAAAAGAATATCTCTAGAGATCTACCACAAGGTATAATACTCTCTGGAAGTCCAGATAGTGTAGTTAAGAAAGATTATCAAGGTTCGTATAATTTTATATTTGAATCTGGAGTTCCTATATTGGGAATCTGTTACGGAATGCACGTTATATCTCTTCATTTCCATGGCAAATCAATTACGTCGAATCGTAAAGAATTTGGTCGAGCAGAACTATTGATACATCGACAATGCTCGTTAACTCAAGGTATTTATGATTATCTAGATGATCTAGGAAATTCGATACTGCAAGTTTGGATGAGTCATTCGGATATCATTGCAGATATTCCAAAAGATTTTCAAAATTTTGCTAGTACAAAAAACTGTCGTTATGCGATCATTGGAAACGAGAAGAGAAGACTTTATGGGGTACAGTTTCATCCAGAAGTAACTCATACCAACCAAGGTAGAAGGATTCTTAGTCAATTTGTGATAAACATCTGTAAATGTAAGAGTACTTGGAAATTAGACCGATCAATTTCTCACATAGTTCAAAGAATACGAAATCGAGTAAAAAACGATCAAGTGATTCTAGCTTTTTCTGGAGGAATAGATTCTCTTGTAACTGCAATTTTAATTCATCAAGCCATTGGTAAAAATTTATTTTGTGTATTTGTTGATACAGGATTGCTTCGTCATAATGAATTAAATAGAGTTTCAAAATATTCTTCTAAATTTGACTTCAATCTCATAGTAGTATCGGCAAAAAATCGTTTTTTTATTGCTCTTCGAGGTATTCATTCTCCCGAAAAGAAAAGGATGATTGTTGGTAAATTGTTTACAGAAATATTTAATGAACAAGCAAGAATAAGAAAAAATGTACGATGGTTTGCACAAGGTACTATCTGTCCAGATATAATCGAATCTCAATCGCAGAATAAAAAGAATATTAAATCTCATCATAATGTTGGTGGATTGATAGGATTAAGCAGATCACTAAAATTGCTCGAGCCGATAAAAAACCTGTTTAAGGATGAGGTTCAAGAAATAGCAAAGAAATTTGGACTCTCTAATCGTATTATATATGGTCACCCGTTTCCGGGTCCAGGCATGTCTATAAGAATTTTAGGCGAAGTTAAAGAAAGATACTGTGAGATAGTTCGAAAAGTCGATTATATATTCACCGAAGAACTTTTAGAAAGTAAATTATACGATAAAGTTAGTCAAGCTTTCGCTGTGTTTATACCTGTAAAATCCGTAGGAATCATGGGAGATAATAGAAGATATGAATGGATCGTATCTTTAAGAGCTGTGAAAACCGACGATTTTATGACTGCTGATTGGGTCTATTTACCTCGCAAATTACTAGAAAAAGTTTCAAATAGAATAATTAACGAAGTAGAGTCGATTTCGAGGGTAGTGTACGATATCAGCAGCAAACCACCGTCTACAATCGAATGGGAATAAAAGGATAGATGACGACTGAGAAGATGACATTTTATATTTAATATGATCAAATAGTTTTAAAACATATTTCATATGGGAAATAGGCACATTTCAATCCATGAACTATAAACTTCATGAAAACGTTCAAAGTTATCTGTTCGATAAAAAATTTTTGCTTAACTACCCAACACTATTTGAAGAATGATAAATGCATTATATTTAGTTTTTATATTGAAATATGAGAACGACAAGAAATTTCGATGTAATTATTGTTGGAGGGGGACACGCTGGATCAGAGGCAGCTTTCGCTTCCTCTAAATTCGGCTGCAGAGTTTTATTGATTACTCATAATGTGCAAAAGATCGGAGAACTTTCTTGTAACCCTTCAATTGGAGGCATTGGAAAAGGACAGCTTGTCAAAGAAATTGATGCGTTAGATGGAATGATGGCCATTGCTGCAGATGAATCTGGAATACATTTTAAAACGTTGAATTCAAGAAAAGGTTCGGCTGTACAATCTACGAGAGTTCAAGTCGATAGAAAATTGTACAAGAAATCTATCGTTAACCAAATAAGAGAACAGAAAAATATATTTATCTTAGAACAATCTGTTAAGAAATTACTTCTTGAAGGAAATCAAGTTTCAGGAATCATTACTGAAGAAGATGTCTGTTTTCTTTCTAAATCAGTTGTATTGACTACTGGAACATTCTTAAATGGAAAAATTCACATAGGTTCAGAGAATTTTTCAGGAGGAAGACTCAGAGATAAATCTTCTATCATGTTAGCAGAACAACTTAGACGACTTCCATTTAGAACGAGAAGACTAAAAACTGGTACACCTCCAAGGATAGATATAAAAACTGTTGATTTTTCTAAACTAGAAAAACAGTCGGGAGATGACCCTATTTCTTATTTCTCTTTTCTAAGAAAACGAAAGGAACATCTCAAACAAATTTCATGCTATATTACTCACACAAACAGTAATACTCATCAGATAATTTTGGAAAATTTACATAAGAGTCCAATTTATTCAGGGAAAATTCAAGGTATAGGACCAAGGTATTGTCCATCCATCGAAGATAAGGTTGTTAAATTCACTCATCAGCCATCTCATCATATTTTCCTTGAACAAGAAGGTTTCAGGAGTAGAAAAATCTATCCAAATGGGATTTCTACAAGTTTACCAATCGAAATACAAGAAAAATTTGTACGTTCTATATGTGGTTTAGAAAAAGCAAAAATTATTGATCCAGGATACGCTGTAGAGTATGACTGTTTCGATCCAAACGATCTGAAACAAACTTTAGAAAGCAAGGTTATCGATGGATTATTCTTAGCCGGACAAATCAATGGAACAACTGGTTATGAAGAAGCAGCATCACAAGGTTTATTAGCCGGATTAAATGCTGCGCTGTGTGTTAAGAAAAGATATCAATGGTATCCAAGAAGAGATCAAGCATATATTGGAGTCATGATAGATGATCTTTGCACTATAGGAACAGAAGAACCGTATCGAATGTTTACAGCAAGATCAGAATATAGACTCTCTCTTAGAGAAGATAATGCTGATTTACGTTTAACAGAGTTAGGATATGCTTTAGGAGTTGTTAGAAAGGAAAGGTTCAAATGTTTACAAAGAAAAGTTGAACTTATTAGAAGAGAATCATTTAGATTCCGTAATACATTTTTAAAAAAAGATTCTAAAAAGATTGAGTTGATAAGTGGAATGTTATGTTCTCATCTTAAAAAAGATACAAGTATAGAGGATCTCCTGAAGAGACCAGAGATTACATGTGAAAAGTTAGTTCAATGCGGAATTTTATCTACAGATGGAAAAATGCATATCCAAAAAATACTGGAAAATCAAATTAAATATCGTGGATATATTAAGAAACAGATGTTGGAAATCAAAAAAAGAAACTTTTTTGATGGTATCAAAATACCTATTACAATTAAATATCAAAAAATACCAGGATTATCGAATGAAGTGTTATATAAGTTAAATAAACATAAACCTAACTCTATTGGTCAAGCTTCTAGGATATCTGGAGTTACTCCGTCAGCCATATCCATATTGCTGATTTGGATGAAAAAACAAGGTTTAATATGATCTTAATAATATTCATATATCATCGAAGATGGATGGATATTTTGATCACTTTTTAAAAAAGAATAATAAATTTTGAAGGATTTCTTTAACAGGGGAGTATTACACGAAAAAAAAGAGGATGTAATTTTTTTTAAATTTCCGTACATTTGAAGTTATTACGATTTAATTGAAGTTTTCACAAAAGATAAAAATTTTAATTTAAATTGATAAGTTTTGCATATTACTCATTTCAGAAAAAATTTTAATCGCTAACAGATATGAAATCAAATGTTCTATGGTAGAGAATTTTGAAAATTCAGCGGTGTGTTTATGATCATTTTTTGTATATCTTTCAAAATACATGATGTGATATAAACATAAAATATCACATATCTTTGAATGTATCCAACAACATTAAAAATTTGTGCGTAATCGGTATTTGTATGATGTTATTCTTAAAAAAGAGGACAAGATTGCGACTGATAATAAATATGTCAGGAGTATAAAGATGCTCTTAATTTTAACGTTAAAAGGACAGAAATAAACGAAAATATGTAACTGAATTTGGAAGATACCATCCAAAAATGGATACATTTAAAGTGTACCATGACGGTAAAACTTAATAAGAAAGTTGATCTTATAAAAGTCACGTTTCGATAAACGAGCTTTATTACAAAGAATTTGAAGTAGTGAAAATATATCTCATATTTTTCCTTTTTTTATTTTCTTTATATACACATAATTGTAAAAACTTTACTTAAAAGTAAAGAATGAGATCCGATAATAAGTTAATGAACTTTCATATATTCAGGAAGATAATAGTATCATGAAATCATCCAATCGAAATATTGTTATATTAGCAGCTGGAAAAAGCGTACGTATGTGTTCGAAAGTACCAAAAGTTCTTCATAGCATTGGCGGGAAGATGATTCTACAGCATGTAGTGGATACTGCTCTTTCTGTAAAGAAGATATCGGATATTTATTTAGTATGTCATGAAGAAAATAGATTTCTGAAAAAAATATTTTTTAATAAAAAAATAAAGTTGATTTTTCAAAAACATCAATTAGGAACAGGATATGCTCTTCGTAAAGTAATGCACTATTTCGATGATGGATCGGACATTATCGTATTGTATGGAGATGTTCCTTTGATTTCTAAGGAAACGATAGAAAGACTCATCCTTTCCAAGGATGGCAGTGTAATTAGTCTGTTAACTGCTTTTGTAAAAGATCCAAATGGTTACGGAAGAATTTTGCGAAAGAACGGCGAAGTTGTAAAGATAATTGAAGATATTGAAATATGTCAAGACGAATGGAAAATAAAAGAAGTATATTCTGGAATATTCATTGCTAACACTTATTTTTTAAAAAAATGGGTTCATTTGATTAACAACGAAAATATTCAAAAAGAATATCGATTGACCGATATCGTAGCTTTAGCCAGCGAAGAGAGATGTAAAATTAGCACGATCTATCCAATGGAATCAATCGAAATACATGGAATTAACAATTTGTTTCAGTTGATGAATTTAGAAAAACACTACCAAGAACGTCAAGCTAAAAAACTTTTACTATCTGGATTGATGATCTCTGATATATCTAGATTTGATCTACGAGGAAAAATAAAGTATGGAAAAGATGTATACATAGACAACGACGTTATGATAGTTGGTAAAGTTATCTTAGGAAACGATGTTTATATAGGATCAGGTTGCATATTAAAAGACTGTACAATATCGGAAAATTCAATCATCCATCCGTACACTATTATAGAAAATTCAATTGTTTCAAAAGATTGTACGGTCGGACCATTTACATACCTTAGGAATAACAGTGTATTGAAGGAACGATCAGAAGTTGGAAATTTCGTAGAAATTAAAAATACGATCTTTGGCTCACATTCGAAAGCTAAACATTTAAGTTATCTAGGGGATTCAACAGTCGGATCTCATGTCAACATAGGCGCTGGAGTGATCACTTGTAACTACGATGGAGCGAACAAATTTCAAACACATATAGAAGATAATGTATTTATAGGTTCAGATAGTCAACTGGTCGCCCCTATAACAATTCAAAAAAATGCGACAATTGGAGCTGGGACAACGTTGACACGTGACGTAAAAGAGAATGATCTCGTGATCAGCAGAATAAGACAAAAACATATAAAGAATTGGAAAGGAACTTTGAAGAAGTAAAGATCTACAGTAAATTACAAATCTTAAATAAACATCTGGAGTAACGGTTAATGTGCGGAATCATAGGAGCGATATCTCGACGTAATATCGTAAAAATATTAATTGATGGGCTCTATAGATTAGAGTACCGAGGTTACGATTCAGTAGGTTTAGCTGTAATCGATGAAAAATCAGAGTTTATACGAGTTCGTGAAGTAGGAAAAACCAAGATTCTAGATGAAAAAATAAGAAATCTCTCTATATTTGGTAAGATAGGAATCGCTCATACTAGATGGGCGACTCATGGAAGATTAAATAAGAGAAACGCTCATCCACATATATCTAATAATATCTCGGTAGTTCATAATGGAATCGTAGAAAATTATCGGGAATTGAAGGAGTGGCTGAAAGGTAAACAGTACAAGTTCTTTTCCGAAACCGATAGCGAGGTGATAGCTCATCTGTTACATTGGGAAACCCAAAAAAACAGAGATTTAATTGTTGCTGTTCGAAAAGTTGTTCTTACATTACGAGGCAACTACAGCATAATAGTAATGGATAAAAGATATCCAGAGAAACTAATATCGGCTAGAACTTTAAGTCCTTTGATCATAGGTCTCGGAACCGAAGAAAATTTTCTTGCATCTGATCAAGTCGCGTTAACCCCGATTGCTAGCAGATTTCTGTTTTTAGAAGAAAATGAAATTGCAGAAATCTCTAGCAACTCTGTAAAAATCCTAGATTTCGAGGGAAACGTAGTTGATAAGAGAGAAGTTAGCTGTCTAACTCATCAAGATATACCGAATATAGGATCATATCGGTGTTATATGGAAAAGGAGATATACGAACAACCCTCCGTTATAGAAAATCTGATAAAAGATCGGTTCGATAAAAAGAAAAACATATTTTTCTCAGAACTTAAGGGTGGTGAGATAAATGAGATACTCTCTAAAGTGGAACATATTCAAATAGTTGCTTGTGGAACTTCTTACAATGCAGGAATGGTTGGAAAGTATTGGTTTGAATCTTTTACGGATATTTCTTGCAATGTAGAATTTGCATCAGAATATTGTTATCGAGATCATGTACTCATCAAGAACAGCCTCTTAATCACGATTTCTCAGTCTGGAGAAACGGCCGATACGATATCTGCGTTGAATATATCAAGAAAATTAAATTACATTTCCAATCTAGCGATTTGTAACGTTTCTAACTCTCATTTAGTGAGAGAATCAAGATTTTCAATCATGACAAAGGCTGGAATAGAGATCAGTGTGGCCTCTAGTAAATCTTTTATTTCTCAGTTAACCACTTTGTTGCTATTGATAGCTTATATCAGAAGAATCAGAAACGGTAAAGATGACGATTTTCAAGAAGCTATACTTTTATCTTTAAAAAAGCTATCCTTTCAAGTTGAAGAATTGCTCCTGACTTACAGAACTAGAATGGAGCTTCTCATTTCTAACTTACGTGACGAACAAAATGTTCTTATACTCGGAAGAGGTGATCAATTTCCAATCGCTATGGAAGGAGCTTTAAAGTTGAAGGAAATTACTTACATTCATGCGGAAGCTAGCGCTGCAGGAGAATTAAAACACGGTCCTTTAGCTTTAGTTGATGAAAAAATTCCGATTGTTATGATTGTTCCTCATAACAGAACTCTCAACAAACTTCTGTCAAATATAGAAGAAATAAGGTCTAGAAGAGGAATGTTGTACATCCTGACCGATAGTAGGATATCTATTCAAGAGGATACGAGGACTAAAATAATTTCTTTTTTTAACATAGAGGAAATCGTATCTCCTATATTTTATGCCATCCCATTTCAGCTGTTAGCTTATGATATCGCTCTATCCAAAAAAATCGATATAGATAGACCGAGAAATTTAGCCAAATCTGTTACCGTAGAGTAAAATGACAGATTAAAAATCTGTCACTATTGCACTGTAAAAGCATTTTTCTGAAGATGTCGTATTTTTTTTATTTTCAAAAAACAATGATCTTTCAAACCCGTTATTTTCTCTATCCTTAACGATTTCTGTATTTCCCAATCACTCACTGGGTACTTTATATTCCATAAAATCATTTCTTCAAGATGTTTTTTGGGCATCTTTAAACGATATTTTTTGACCATATAAAGGACAACTCTAGCGATTTGTCCTTTTACTTCATCTCTCGGCTCGAATATTCTTCTTTGAAAATCTATTTTACTTTTGCACGTTCCGTAAGTATATGGAACATAAGATCTAACTTTTGAATATTGAAAGTTTTTCCGATCGTTATTGATCTCTCCTATCACTGGAGCAATATTATATAGATCTGATTCCATCCTTTGAAATTCTTTATCTTTTAATGTACAATACTTTCTCCCTCCTTGTTTCCAACAAGGACGATATTTTCCAAATCTTGAAACGGGAACGATATGTTCCCATTCTATGTGCTTGGCCCTATCCATATTTTTTCTTACCTGATAACCACATTTGTTAAGGTCAACTTCTCCAGAAGATCCGTTTTTTTTCCAAACCCAATTACATCCACAGTATAAGGTTCCTTGTTTTCCTTGAGATTGATCAAAAAAGATGTACTGTTTTGCAATTTTTTTTGTCTGTTCAAAGTTGAAATTACATGTGGTAGATCTGATCGTTCCGCTAAAGAATTGGATAGAAAAGAAAATAAGAAATACTCTTTTTAAAAATGAATTGAATAACATTTGTCCTGTTGTGAAGAATAATTTTATAATGATGGTGCGACAGTTAGATCTTTATCCAAAGATACTCTTATAATTGATCGAAAGTATGAAATCTATAGTACCATTTATATTAAGCAATGATTTATCGTTGTACGGTGAACGAACAAATTCGTGAAGACAGTCGCACGTTCCATAACGATCTTGATGATCTCGAAATACTTTTAATATTTAAATACGATAAGGTAGCTATAAGATTGAAAGATATTCTTAAAGACATCACATAAGAATCGTTTCATAACGAACAGTCTGTTTTTTATGAACGGGGAACCATATCATGGATCCAGATATTGCAAGATTACATGTTCATATTCTTACTCACATGTTCATACCATGTTGATACGTATCTGAAAATATGAACATCAACTATTAAAATCTTCACATATTTAAAAATTTTGAAATTGTGAGATGATTACGTCTTTAAAAGATGAGAAGATGTATCCATCTTAATGCAGTAGAGCATAGTCTAGCATTAGAGAACTAGCAAGGTTTCGTTTGAAAAAGGATTGATGTTGGAAATATATGAAATATAACTCCATGAGAAGGAAGATCAATATCTGATGAAAGGATACTGATATCGATCATCAACACTAAAATTTTAGATCTTGCAATGTGCTGTTCATCGGATTATTTTTTTTGAAGTAAACAATGGTTTTCGTTAAAGATCGATGCTATCAATCTAATCCGCATGAATCATATGAAGGTATTTTTTTTGGGAAAACGTTAGGATTTATCGAAGTGCTTTAAAAAAAATTAAATTATTACTGTCGGATTTAGTATATTCGTAAGAATCGTTCTATCTTCAAAGATTTCAATGTGTTTGATCAACTTCTGACGGAAAACTACGAATTATACGTAACTCTTTTGATAGAGATTTCATTATTCTCTATTTTTATCTATAATTTATTAACCTATAATCAAAGCGGTTCAATCACATCACAATATGATAAGATATTTAAAGAAAATAAGATTATCTTATTTCGAAGGTGTTGCTCTCCATTATTTTAATAAGATATCTCATCTTCCCTGGGCGATGATCTTATATTCTGGTCGATACCATGGTTCAAGAGATCATCTCGATATCGTCGTAGCAGATCCTAAGGTAACAATAGAAACGATCGGTCGAGTTACCAAAGTTACTAATCGTACGAAAAAAAGTTTTTTTACTTCAGATCCGTTCAATATCTTAAAAAATGAAATGAGCGACATTGAACCGCTCCATTCCTGTAAGTTTGATGGTATTCCATTTCAAGGAGGAGCTGTTGGGATATGGAGCTATGATCTTTTCCGTAGCATTGAAAACTTTCCTATGAACAGGAAAAGATCATTAAACTTTCCAGATATGGCTATCGGAATATATTTTTGGGCATTGATAGTGGATCATAAACAAAAACATGTTTTTTTGATCAGTTACGATGATCCGAAAGATCGGTTAGATTGGATAGAGAAACAGAAAAATCATAGTCGAGAAAAGAATTTTTCCATAGTTGAAAAATGGAGCAGCAACCTTTCTAAAACACAATACTGTCGCAAGGTGGAGAGAATCAAAGACTATTTAATCTCTGGAGATTGTTATCAAGTAAATTTATCTCAAAGATTTCGAGCGAGATACGTTGGAGATGAGTGGAAAGCTTTTCTAAATTTGATACAAGTGAATCAGTCTCCACTTTCTGCTTTTATACGATTAAGGAGGAACTGTGTTATCAGTTTATCTCCGGAGCGATTCTTACGAGTCGATAGGAACAGAGCTATTGAGACCCGACCGATAAAAGGAACTGAGAAAAGGTCAGACAACTATCTAGAAGATCAAAAAAACATTAATCGGTTAAAAATGTCTGAAAAAGATCGGTCAGAAAATGTCATGATAGTAGATCTCTTACGAAATGATCTTGGCAAGGTATCTATCCCTGGAACTATCAAAGTAAGAGAGCTTTTTTCGGTCGAATCCTTCCCGTTGGTACATCATTTGGTGAGTACTATTACGGGAAAACTATCTCCTAAATACCAGTTGACGGATCTTTTGAAGGCTTGCTTCCCAGGAGGTTCCATAACTGGTGTACCTAAAATTAGATCTATGGAGATAATCGATGAATTAGAACCGAATTATAGATATGGATATTGTGGATCCATAGGATATATTAGTTTCTGTCGAAAGATGGATACTAACATCAACATCAGATCGTGTTTAACAGAGGATAGAAATATGTATTGTTGGTCTGGGTCTGGAATAATCTTGGATAGCTTTCCAGAGAAAGAATACTTAGAAACTTTGTATAAATTCGGTAAGATGTTGAAATCCTTCAGGAAAGATTTTGTTATACAATGAAGATATCTCTTAATATTGTTAGTAACATCTCTTAAAGAAATCTATTTTCTATATTTGACAAGGAATTCTATATCTAGAAGATAATTTAATCTAGAGTCTTTACAACGCTAAAATGAACACTCTATAGAATCATAAATCAAGAATTTGTAAAAAACTTCTGATTGCTTTAATGGATTGGTACTCTTCTTTTAACATGGAGGATATAAAGAAGTTTTTCTTATCGTGCAATCATTCGGGGATGTATGAGTTTCAATAGTACTTACTAATGTAGATTCTGTTCCATCGGAAAGAACGTATTTTACTTCAAAATATACAATGTTTTGTGAGTACTCATAGGATGAATTGTTTAACATGTGGATCTTATAAGATCATCATAAAAATATGGAAGTGATGATTGTTAATGTATTTAAAATATCAAAAGGAGGGTAGTACATTGGGCGTAGCAATTATAGTTAGCACTCATGGAAGTTCAGCAGAACAACTCGTTAATACGGTAGAAATGTTGATAGGTAAGAAGGAGAATGTGTCTTATATTAATTTTAATTCCAACGAAAATCTAGAGGTTTTGACGAAAAAATTCGAGTTGGAGATCAAGAATCTGGATAGTTCTGATGGATTGTTATTCTTAGTAGATATATGGGGTGGTAGTCCGTTTAACGCAGCAAATAGGATAGTTAAAAATCACCTACGTAAAGAGATCTCTGTTATTACAGGAGTAAATGTACCGATGATCATTTCCGTATTTTTGTCACTTGAAGAAAGGGATGTGAATTTCAACAAGTTGGTTCAAGATGCTTTTGAATCCGGTAAGGATGAGATAAAACTTTTGAGCAGAAAAGAAGGAGAGATATTTCAGAAAATCGAAGAAAAAGTCTCGAATGATCGAGCATCTCGTGGTTCGATCGAAGATGACGAATCTGAACATATGAAAATAGTTTTAGCAAGAATCGATGATAGATTGATACACGGACAGGTAGCTACGAGATGGACAAAAGATACTAAAGTTAATCGAATCATTGTTATCAATGATGAAATCTACCAAGATAAGGTCCGCTCTACCTTATTAAAGCAAGTTTCTCCTCCTGGAGTTAGCGCACATGTTGTTAACGTAGATAGATTTGTCCGCGTTTATTTTAATCCGAAATATCATCAAGATAGAGTGATGTTGTTGTTTACTAATCCAGGAGATGTGCTGAGAATCGTTGAAAGTGGTGTAAAAATAGATTCTGTAAACATAGGTGGTATGGCTTATAAGGAAGGAAAGAAACAGATTTGCGATTCGGTTTCCATCGATGAAGACGATGTAAGATCTTTTATGGAATTACATAAGAAGGGAATAGAGCTAGAAATCAGAAAAGTAACTAACGATAAAAGAATTGAAATCGTAAATTTAATAAGAAATAGGTTTAAATAGTTTTTATGAGTTTCAATGTTCAACTGTCGACGATATCGATTGTCGTTTAATGATTTGGTGAAGAAAGTGGAATTTAGTTTAACTCAAATTTTTTTAATCTTTGTCGTATCTTGCTTTATAGGAATGGATTCTATCCTAGATGAATTTCAACTTCATCGTCCTATTGTTGCATGCACATTGATAGGTCTTATATTAGGTAATATCAGTACAGGAATCGTTATTGGAGGTACATTGGAGATGATCTCTCTAGGATGGATGAACGTAGGAGCTTCCATCGCTCCAGATACCGCTTTAGCTTCGATAATATCGAGCATTCTGGTGATTGTAGGTAAGCAAGATATCGGAACTGGAATAGCGGTATCGATACCAATAGCTGCCGCTGGACAAGCTCTTACCGTTCTTAT
>NZ_CP012839.1:483518-536306 GCF_002073895.1 Candidatus Riesia pediculischaeffi
GATATCTATTTTTTTTCAAAGAGCTGCCGATAAAATTGCTAAAAGTGGCAATTTAACATCCTTGACTACCTTTCATATTCTCTCCATGTCTCTTCATGCTCTTCGTGTAGTTGTTCCTACGATGATGATGATTTTTTTTGCTGGAACGTCTGAACTTAAAACATTTCTGGAATCTATCCCGACTACTATCATACATGGGTTGAATATTGCAGGTGGAATCATCGTAGTTGTCGGGTATGCTATGGTAATCAATATGATGTATACCACCCATTTGATCCCATTTTTATACCTAGGTTTCATTGTAGCAGCATTCAGTAATTTCAATTTAATTGCGATTGGATCCATAGGGATCATAATGTCCATGATATATGTTCAGCTGAATCCAAAATACGCGATACAAGAATTACGCAAGGAAAATTCTCACAAGAATCTTATTGACAAAAAAAATAGTTCAGAGGAAGATGAGCTAGATTGAGAGGAGATATATATGAAAAACGTTGGAAACGAGGAAACACGGAAAGATATGAATAAGATCTCTCCCATTGATTTGATAAGAGTTTTTTTAAGAACTAACTTTTTTCAAGGATCTTGGAACTTCGAAAGAATGCAAGCCCTCGGGTTTTGTTTTTCTATGATACCAATTATTAGGAAGTTATACCCTGAGAATAGTAAAGATAGAAAAAGTATCATTAAGCGTCACTTGGAATTTTTTAACACCCATCCTTATTCTGCTTCGCCCATTCTAGGAATGGTGATAGCTATGGAAGAACAAAGGCTGATCGGTAAAAAAGATGTCGTTTACGAGAGTTCTATAAATAGTATGAAAGTTGGATTGATGGGTCCATTAGCAGGGATTGGAGATCCTATTTTTTGGGGAACGGTAAGACCAATTTTTTCCGCTCTCGGTGCCGGAATAGCGATGGGCGGAGGTAGTTTGTTAGGGCCAATGTTGTTCTTTATTTCATTCAATTTTATTCGGATCATAACCAAATACTTCGGTATTTTTTACGGATATAAGAAGGGTGTAAGAATCATTCAAGACATAAGTGATGGACTTTTACAAAAAGTCACAGAAGGATCAGCCGTTGTAGGTCTGTTTGTGATGGGAGCTTTGATCAACAAGTGGACACATATAAATATCCCAATAGTTGTTTCGAAAGTCACAAATCAAAAGGATGGATCAATAGTCGTCACAACGGTTCAAAATATTTTAGATCAAATGATGCCTGGAATTGTTCCTCTTTCCTTAACTTTTCTCTGTATCTGGTTGCTTCGGAAGAAGATCAATTCTTTGTATCTAATTACAAGTCTGTTTATATTAAGCATATTGGGATCTTGGATTGGATTTCTATCCTGATTTATCAAAAAATTGATTGATATTCTTATTTTTTTCTTAAATTGGATGAGAATTTTGTGTTTATTCTTTCTACGAACAGATCAACGATTCTAGAAATTTCATGTTCTTGCATGGTTTTTTTCGAACTTTGTATTGTAAAACCGATTGAAATACTCTTGTATCCACTCTTTATCGGATCACCTCTGTACATATCGAATATATGTGAAAATACAACTATACCATTTTGCAAACTTAGGCTGACTTTTTGACATTCAATAAGGATTTCATGTGCAGGAATTTCCTCTCTAAAGATCATAGAGATATCCCTATGATTTATCGGAAATTTAGATATTTCTTCATATTTTTCTGACAGCGATAAGTTTTTGTTGTTTAATAATTTATTTATTAAGATCTCAAAAATAAATACTCTGTTATTTATTTCTAATCTTCTTTCTATCTCTCTATGAAGCATACCTATATGTCCCAAGAATTCTCCGCAAAGATAAATTTTTGCGAATTGTTCCTTATCAAATGTTGAAGATATGCTTTTTTTAAATACAACATCGTAGTTTTTGATAATTATTGAACGTAAGATGATTTCTAAATCACCCTTAATATCAAAAAAATCGGTCTCTCTACTATTTTGCAACCAACTTCTATCATTTTGATGACTTGTAATTGCGGCAGATAACATTAATCGTTGATCCATCTTTGCTTTATTATCCATCTCTTTTTTTGTAAAGAAAACATGACCACTTTCGAAAATTTTAATTTTATTATTTTGTCTTCTTTGATTATATTGAATAGTGGATAACATTCCGGGTATTAAAGAAGTTCTCATTACTGACATGTGAGAAGACATAGGATCAGGGAGTTTAATATAATTTTGTCTAGGGAACAATAGATTTTGAATTTTTTCGTCGATGAAGCTATAAGTGATAATCTCATGATATCCACGATAAACCAATAATTTTTTTAAAAAGTGCAAAGAATCCATATGGTTTTCTTGAATATTTGGAATATTGTTTATTCTTTTAGGAAGATTATCGTACCCATATATTCTGATGATTTCATCAATGATATCTTCATCTGAAAAAATATCTCTTCTCCAGAAAGGGATTTTTATTTTTATCTTATTTAATCCAATGTTCGAAAAAACGTGAAATCCTAAGTTAACCAATATTTGACTTATCTTATCGATCGATAATACACATCCTATCATCCGATGAATTTTTTTTACATCTAGAACAATTTCCTTTAATTTTGGTAAATATTTTTTAAAGACGATTTCAGTAACATCTCCTTGAATTCCACCACAAAATTTAGTAATTAACTCGCTGGCTCTTTCTAGCGTGTTAAATATAGCGTCAGGATCTTTATTATGGGATCGATGCAAACAAAATTCTGAAAAATAATGTTCTATATCTTTATGTATTGATTGATTATTAAAGAAGGCACAAATTAGTAAAATTTCTGAAGTATTTTGATTTATTTCGAACTTTTCGTTTTTGATCATTCCAGCGATACTCATCGTGGAATTTTCATCAGATATGACCAAAGTATCCTGAATGAGATTAAGCTTTTTCTTTTGAAAGATTATATTTTCGTTTCCTTTAGACTTTCTTATTTCTATATTTCCTTTGATACTTCGACAATCGTAAACGGATACATGTTGTCCCATTTCTAATGTCACATAATTTACTATGTTATTTATCGTATCAACTGTTGAAAAATCGTTCCAAGAAAGTCTTTCTTTCATCCAATCAGGCGTTTTAGAGTATACATGCACTCCTTTAATGATTTTAGAAAAAACGATCGGACAATACTCCGGATCCTTTATATAAAAATTTGCACGACCTTTATGGTTCAGATGCACATTTTTTTCGATGGTTTTTCTTTTTAAATTAATTTTTTTATTGTTGATAGCTGATATATCTCTGCATATTCCTAAAATACAAGAGAAATCTTTTCTATTTGATATAGAATCTGTATTGAACACTCTATGAGAATATTGTGCTAAATATTTTCCGATATTACTTCCAACTTCAAGATGTTTAGGTATCTCTATGATATTTTTATTATTTTTGAGAAAAAAAAGCTGATCATAACGACACAGATATCCTTCAGAAAATTTGTTTGATCTATCTTTTTTTCCATGTTCTTCTTCATAAGAATAACGGAAAACTGCTACCTTCATGTTTAATTGACAATTTGGAGAATCGCAAACAATCTTTAGAGTTTTTTCTCCAATGTTTACCTTAAAAATTTTAAATGTATCTTTGTTTCTAACTACATTGTAATGATCGATGATTTCCCCCACTATGAAATTATCGAAATATTTAGATTGTGGGATATTTTTATTTCTATTGCGTTCTATTCCGATTCTTTCTATTTGTTCTAATAAATCTTTTCGACCAATATCAAAATTTATCCATTCTTTAACCCAATTTTCATCAAATTTCATATTTTTATTTTGTTTATCTGAACTGTTTGAGAAAACGTAGATCGTTTTCAAAAAAAATTCGAAGATCTGGAATCTCATGACGAACCATGGTAATTCTATCAACACCTATACCGAAAGCTAATCCAGAATATTCCTTAGAGTTGACGTTGATATTATTTAATATTTTCGGATGCATCATACCACATCCTATAACTTCAATCCAATTCCCCATGGTATCCAGCACATCGATTTCTATAGAAGGTTCTGTAAAAGGAAAATAAGAAGATCTTAATTTGATATGAATATCTTTTTTAAAAAAGTTCTTTAAGAATTCGATTAAAATATCTCTTAGGTAAATAAAACTCACTGTTTTTTCTATTATGAAACCATCAGTTTGGTGAAACATTGGAGTATGATTACAGTCGTAATCTTTTCTATATACTTTTCCAGAAGAGATCATTCTAATAGGAGGTCTTCTACATCTCATGGATCGAATTTGCATACACGATACTTGTGTCCTTAGAAGATATTTTTGGTTTAACCAGAAGGTACTCCTCTTATTTCTATCCGGATGATCTTTTGGTATATTGAGGAAATCGAAATTATTGCTATCATTTTCAATCTCAGGACCTTCCATCAAAAAAAAATTAAGTTTTGAAAAGTATTCCCCAATTTCTTGAATAGATTGCGTTATCGGATGTATGCTTCCAATATCTGTTCTCCTACCCGGTAAAGTAACATCTACTGCATTGATTTTTTTTAGCATGATTTGATAGAGCTATTTGATATAATTTAGATATTAAATACTTTTATCAGATTCTTATAAGATGTTTTCAATTATTGATGAACTCACATAAATAAAAGTCGTGAATCTTAAGTTTTTAAAAAATTTTTTACTGAACAGATTTTTATATAAACCGTCGAATAAAATCCTATGAAATTAAGATGAAATCTGTAAACGATCTTATTTAAGACTGTTGATGATGTGAGAGAAAGCTTTTTTATCAAACATAATTAATTCAGAAAGTATTTTTCTATTGATAATAATAGAAGATTGTTTCAATTTTTGAATAAACTTACTGTAATTCAATCCGTGTCTTCGGCTTTCAGCATTAATTCTGGATATCCAAAGTTGTCTCATAACAACTTTACGTTTACGACGATCCCTGTAAGAGTACTGTCCAGATTTCGTTACTGCTTGAAAAGCAGAACGATAGCTTCTAGATCTTGATCCATAATATCCCTTTGCCTGTTTGATGATTTTCTTGTGTTTCGCATGTGCGAAAGTACCTCTCTTTACACGAGTCATACTCCTCCTGTAAAATAAAAATATCGTTGATTGTGATAATCTTTTATCTAAAAATACTAAACCTTACTTGTAAGGTAAATGTGATTTAAGTGTGCTTAAATTGGATCTTGAAACTATAGATTTTATACGTAAATGACGCTTACGCTTTTTAGATTTCTTGGTCAAGATATGTTGCAGGTTTGCTTTCTTATATTTTAAGAATCCGTTAGAGATTCTTCTAGTTCTTTTTAAAGCTCCTTTTATAGTTTTTATCTTTATCATTTTTATAATGAATTACATATTTTTTGATGAAAATTGGATCATTGTGATTTTAAATCTTTAAAAGTGTTAATTTATTCTTTTCGGAGATAGAAGCATGATCATCTGACGATTTTCTACCTTGTTTGAAAATACTTCTACGTTGGAAATAAAGTTTAAGTCTTCTTTGATTCTATTTAACATGCTTAATCCTATCTTTTTATGAGTTATCTCTCTTCCTCTAAACCGCACTGTAATTTTTGTTTTATCTCCATGTTTCAAAAATTTGATCAATCTTTTAATTTTAATTTGATAATCACCTTCATTTGTATTCGGTCTAAATTTTATTTCTTTTATTTGAAAAGATTTTTGTCTTTTTTTTTGTTTTTTGACTAATTTATTTCTCTGGTAAATAAATTTTCCATAATTCATAATTTTACAAACTGGTGGAATCATGTTAGGTGCTATCTCGACCAAATCTAAACCAAGTATTTCTGCTTTCTCGATAGCTTCTTTAAGACTTACAATTCCCATTTGTTCTCCTTGAAGACCAGTTAATCTAACTTCTCTTGCAACAATCTCTTCATTTATTCTATTTGTCCGAAGATTATGAACTCTTTTTTTAGTTTTAATATTCATTCCTCCTTTTGAAAAAGTAATTTTTGATCTCAGAAGATATAGACCTAATAAAATCTTCTATTGGAACTTTTACTATTTTTTGGCTAAATTGTTCTCTTATTGATATATTTCCGGTTCTTTCTTCTTCTCTACCACATAGTATGATGTAAGGTACTCTACTAAAACTATGTTGTCTAATTTTAAAATTAATCTTTTCGTTTCTTAGATCTTGTTCAACTCGAATACCACTTTTCCTTATTTTTCTGACTATTTTTTTTGAGAATTCTATATATTTCTTAGAAACATTTATGACAACTACTTGTATAGGAGATAACCAAGTTGGGAAATGACCATCGCAATGTTCAATCAGTATTCCAATAAATCTTTCTATCGATCCTAACACCGCTCTATGAATGATCATTGGATGTATTCTTTCATTTTTTTCGTTAATGTAAGAAATACCTAATTTGATTGGTAACAAAAAATCTAATTGTATAGTTCCACATTGCCATTCTCTTCCTAATTTATCATGTAAAGTAAACTCGATTTTTGGACCGTAAAACGCCCCGTTCTCTGGAAGAAAATCAAAGTTTTTTTCTAAAGCTCTTTCCAAAATAGATTCTGCACGATCCCATTGTCGTTCATCTCCGATTCTTTGTTTTGGTCTGGTAGCTAACTTTATGGATACTTTTTTGAATTCAAATGTTTTATATATTTCTTGAACCATTTCAATGCATTTCCTTATTTCTTTAAACACTTGTTCTTCGGTGCAAAAAATATGAGCATCGTCTTGAGTAAATTCTCTAACTCTCATTAATCCATGTAAGGATCCGGATAGTTCATTTCTATAACAACTTCCAAATTCAGCTATTCTAAGCGGTAAATCTTTATAAGATCTTATTTTCTGTCCAAATATCTTAATATGTCCTGGACAATTCATTGGTTTTAAGCAATATTTATTACTTTCAGAATTCGTTTTAAACATATTTTTTTCATAATTTTGTAAGTGTCCTGTATTTTTCCAAAGAGATTCATTTAAAATTGTTGGAGTTTTAACTTCTTGATATTCATATTTTTTTAACTTTGATCGAACATACTTCTTTAATTCTTGAAATATGATAAGACCATTTTGGTTCCAAAAAATATTTCCAGGGGAAGTATCATCAAAACAAAATAAGTTCATTTGTTTTCCTATTTTTCTATGGTCTGGTATTTTTTTATCCATATGAATACAGAAATTTTGACTTTTTTTGATTCATTTTATAATCAAATTTTGTTAAATTCACATTCGAAAAATATTTGAATAGAATTTTAAGATAAATTATTATAATCTTTGGTTAAAATTGGAAAATTATAAAAATAGGAGTTAAGACAGAATTAGATATAATAAAGACTTTTATGTTAACAAATCCCATTTTCTATCTAACATCTTTATATTATATTAAATTAAAAGTTAAAAGTAAATTTTGTAAGATACAGCAAAATGATAAATTTATAGTTGTTTAAAATAATAATATCAAATTCAGATATTTTAAAAGACTTGTTAATATCACTTAAGAGAATTTTAGTTTATTTTTATGTGATTCGTATTTCTTAATAGCTTTATCAAATATCACAATAATTGAATTTTCAACGATCTTTATATCAAGCAGCTTTACTTTTAAAAATATTCTGCACATCTATTATTTATAGAATATTTTGTGTTCTATGGAAATTTATATTTCATAAGAACATGTTTTTTTTAAATAGATCTCGTTTAAATTGATGATTTCTTTTAAAGGAATAAAATTTGAACGCAATTACTATGAATTAATAGTATTTGGTCACTAATATGACATAAATTTATGTCTTAACATTGAGATATTCTCGCATTATGTTTTAAATGGAATATTGATCTTAAATTAAGTTTAATTCCTTATTTAATGTTAGTGACATATTTATAGAATTAGTTGTTCAAATTAAAATCATTTAAGAATCAAATTATATCGTTGATCTTTTTATAAAGTAAAAGAAAGCAGTTTTATTATATGAAATTTCAAAATGGTTCTATCATCAATTGAACAAGACTGTTTATATTCATATATTAAAGATAGCTGAGAACAAAATCTTAATATGCATTTAATCAAATCATTAACATAATTTATATGAATTGTTGTATCTTTATATGAAACTAAAAAATGCTCAACTGAGCATATTGGAAATAAATATAACAAAATAAATTCTATTATAGATTTTTATTTTTTTATTTTACGAAAGGTTCTACTGTTTCTATTTTATGTGATTTTAGTTCTATATAGTTTCTACAAGATGTGTTTCACAACTGTAACTGTTATAATATTTAATAAAATTTGAAGTAATGACTGAGATCAAAGTTGTTTAACGGACGATTTTAAAATAATAGGGGTAAACTTCTGTTATAAAGTATATTTAATGGATCTATTTTTTTTGAATTGTTAACACAATTAATACAAAATCTTACAAGAAAATTGTTCACAAATTAAAAATTTAAATCTAATGACATTCGTTGGACATATTTGGTTTTCAATTTCTTTATTATTTTTCTCTAAAACAATCTTAAATGATTACAATCTTTTTGATGGGGATTTTATACATTTAATATCGGGTTCTATAATAGGTTCCATGATTCCAGATGTTGATCATCCGTGTTCTAGGATTGGTAGGCTTATGAGATGCATATCTCTTCCAATCTATAAATTATCTGGTCATCGAGGAATAACGCATAGTTTATTATTCTTAATAATTATTATATTATCTCTCAATCCAGTATTAGAAAGAAGTATCGTTTCTTATGATTTTACAAAATCTTTCTTTCTAGGTTATTTTAGTCATATCATTGGAGATATCTTTACTAAAAATGGAGTTCCATTGTTTTGGCCATTTAAAACTAAGATTAGCTTACCAATACTAAAAAATGATAACATTTATCGAGTTGAACGTACTATTTCGATCATATTAATTATGTTATCGATATTGATTCCTAAAAACTATTTTACATATATTATTCTTTTTTCTGAAAGTATGAAAAAATTTTTCTTTAGAACTCAAAGTATGCTAGAAATACTCTCATAGAGCAATATAATTCACAATACGATTATTTTTATTTATTTTTCGATTCCATATATTTAATGTTGTTGTATATTTTTAAAAAAATTTAATATAGACAATTTTTTTTTTTTTGATAGAATAGTAAATTTACAAAAGTGTATTTATTTAAGGTAATTTTAATGTCAAAGATGAAAGGTAGTGTCAAATGGTTTAATGAAGCAAAGGGATTTGGATTTATTAGTCCAGAAGATGGAAGTAAGGATGTTTTCGTTCATTTCACTTCTATACAATCTGAAGGATTTAAGACCCTAACAGAAGGTCAAAAAGTAGAGTTTGAAGTTTCTAATGGTGAAAAAGGTCCTTCTGCTGTAAATGTTGTTGCTGTTTAATTCTAAAAACCCTTACTTAAGATTATAAGTAAGGGTTTTTTTTGAAGAATCTTATCGCGTTATAAGAAGATCTTACAAGAGGTCCACAAGAGACTTGTTTAAAACCGAGATCTTTTGCTTTTATCTTTAGATCATGAAATTCTTTTAAATCTAAATAGCGTGATATAGGAAAATGATTTTTGCTAGGTTTTAAATACTGTCCTATCGTCAAGATAGTGACGCCGTTTTTTCTCAAATCTTTTAGTGTAGATATTATTTCTTCATCAGTTTCGCCAAGTCCAACCATCAATCCTGACTTTGTCGGAATATCAGGGTTCATAGTTTTAAATAAATACAATAAGTTTAAGGAACGTTGATAATCAGATCCAGGTCGAATACGACGATATATCCTTTTTACACTCTCTATGTTATGTCCAAATATATCAGGTGGACAGATTTTCAAAGTGTTCAAAGCTTCTTTTGGAACAGGATGAAAATCTGGAACTAATAATTCGATGGTAGTTCCTTTGTTTCTCTTTCTGATTGATTGAACACATCTTAAAAAGTGATCAGCTCCCTTATCAGGGAGATCATCTCGACTTACCGAGGTAATCACCACATGTCGTAGGTTCATCTTCGATATCGCACGAGATATCTTCTTTGGTTCTTCAAAGTTGATAAGATCAGGTTTACCTTTTTGAACTTTACAAAAATGGCAGCATCTTGTACAAGATGAACCTAATATAAGAAAAGTAACAACTTTTTTTTGATAACATTCGATCAAATTCGGACAAGATGATTCTTCACATACCGTATGTAATTCATAAAATTTAATGATATTTTTAACATTTTGAATGATTTTTTCCTTTGAATAGGATGGTGTCCTAATTTTAATCCAAGATGGCTTTTTGATGTTCATATTTTTATAGTGATCAACATAGTTCTTGATCTTATATTTTAAAGGTTCTTCAAACAAATCGTAAAATTCTGTTTGCAATAAAATTTAAAAAATTATGTTCCTATTTGGATAAAAGATAGAAATGTTTTAATAACAAGCTCTTTACAGATTGCATTTGAACGTCTGGAACGAAATTGCTGACTTGAGTCATTCTGACGTTTGACAGTCCACAAGGTGATATATATGTGAAAGGAGAGAGATCCATGTTGACGTTTATGGACAGTCCGTGCAACGAACATCCCCTCGAAATCTTGAGTCCTAAGGAACATATCTTTTGACCATCGTCAGTGTATACTCCTCTGTATTTTTCGTCGTTGTGAGAAGATATACCAATCTCTTTCAACGAGCCAATGACAATTTTTTCTAAGACGTCAACTAAATTTCTTGCCGTTGTTGATCTTCTTCCTAAGTTCAATAAAACGTAGACAATTTGTTGACCTGGTCCGTGATAGGTGATCTTTCCTCCTCTGTCAGATTGAACGATCGGTATATCGGTTCGAGCGATATCTTTCAAATCTTTTCGAGTACTCGATTTTCCCAAAGTAAAAACTGGAAGATGTTCGACCATCCATATTTCATCCGTTGTAAAACGATCTCTACTTCTTGTGAAATCTACCATCCTTTTATAAATTTTTCGGTAATCTTGCATACCAAGATCGTGAAATACTATCTTTTTGTAGGACATGACAATGAAATAACGTTTTAAAGATCTAATCGTACTTTCTTTCTCAAGAAAAAATGATTTTATAAAATTATACGAAATATCTTGTGCATCTATCCGATGCTTTTAAAACTTCATATTCTAAACTTATCCATGGATAATTGTACAAAAAAACTTCGAGACATACAAAACTTAGTCCAAATCAACATCTCTACAATTCATGGGAGAGAAATTTCTTATGAGTATGGATGGATACGGTTATGCCCAACCCTATCATCATCTCTACCAAGGAGGATCCACCGTAACTCATCATAGGTAATGGTATACCTACCACTGGCAATATACCACTCACCATTCCGATGTTTACAAAGATGCAAGCGAAAAACGACGACATGATAGTCGCTACAATGATCATTCCAAAAGAGTTTTTTGAGTTGATTGCGATCATCATTCCTCTAAAAATCAACGAAATGTAGACTACCATAACCGATAAAACTCCGAACAATCCAAATTCTTCAGCCAATACGGAAAAAACGAAATCAGTATGTTTCTCAGGAAGAAAATTCAAATTAGACTGTGTTCCTTGAAACAATCCCTTTCCGAACAATCCACCAGATCCTATAGCTATCTTTGACTGGATAATATGATATCCAGAACCTAGCGGATCTGATTCAGGAGATAACAGTGTTATAATCCTGCCCTTTTGATATTCATGCATCGTGAAGAACCATAGGTATGGAAGGGAACATAGTAAAATCATTAAAAAAAAAATAATTTTTCTCCAAGAGATTCCAGAAAAAAACAACACAGATATTCCAGAAAAAGCGATCAAAATCGACGTACCTAGATCAGGTTGCATAGCTACTAAAACGGTTGGTAAACCGATCAAAAAGAGTGATACCATTAATTTTTTTAATCCGATTGGACATGAATCTCTGTTTATCATCCTTGACATAACGAGTGGAACAGTAATTTTAGATAATTCTGAAGGTTGAAAACTTATCTTACACATACTCACCCACCTTTGTGCTCCTTTGATAGAATGACCAAAAATAAACACGAAGATTAGCAAAAATACGTTGAACATGTAAAGGTATGGAGAGTATTTTTCGTACCTTTTGGGAGACACTTGGGATGTAGATAACATGATGACTATTCCTAAGACAATCTGAAAGAATTTTTTCATCAGCACTTCATCATTTTGACCACATGCGCTCCATGTCACCAACAAGCTAAAGATCGACAATAATACGACTAAAGTCAGTATTGTCCAATCTATACGGATCAGTTGACTTAGAGATCGTTTAGATTGTGCAATCCTAAATTCTTTATCCATATTTATATTGTCATTCCTTTTGAGAAGGATCTGAACTTTTAGATTGACCTTGAATTAAAAAATGATCAAAAATTGTTCTTGCTATCTTTCCAACTGTTAACTGTTTTTCAACATCGCAGTTTTCTAGGACAATTACCGTCGAAACAACTGGATTTTCATAGGGAGCGAATCCAATCATCAATTTATGATCTCTCAAATCTTCTGATATATTCTCTATATCGTAATTTTTATAGCTGAACACTTGAGCAGTTCCAGATTTGGTCGCAGTTTTGTAAGGAGAATTCATAAAAATTTTATAAGCTGTCCCACTATGATGATGAGAAACTCCATACATACTCTCCTTGATGACCTTCCAAATTTCATAATTTACTTCTCCTATTCTATTAAACCGATCTCGTTTGTTGATAACACATCTATCTTGATATTTCGTTCCAAGTAAGAGGTGCGGTGGTTTGATTATACCATCGTTGATCAATATCAAAAGAGCATTCAACATTTGAATAGGAGTCGCAGTCCAATATCCTTGACCAATTCCGATCGATACAGTATCTCCTTGATACCAAGGTTTTTTATAGAGTTTCATCTTCCAAGATCTTGACGGCATGTTACCTGGATGTTCTTCAAGCAAATCAACACCTGAGAATTCTCCGTATCCGAACTTTTTCATCCAACTATGGATGAGATCGATTCCCATTTTATAAGATAGTTGATAAAAAAAAGTATCTGAAGATTCAATGATGGCTTGAACAACATTCAACAATCCATGTCCTTCTCTTTTCCAATCTCTGAATCTTCTATCGGAATTCGGTAGTTTCCACCAACCACAATCAAACATGGTAAATTTTTCATCAATAATTTTTTCACTTAGCGCAGCGATGGCGATAAAAGGTTTTACGGTAGATGCTGGAGGATAAAGACCTTGAACCGTTCTATTGATGAACGGATGATCTTTATTTTTTAACATATTTTGGTATTCTCTATTCGAAAAACCTTGGATGAACAGATTAGGATCGTAAGTTGGATTAGAAACTAAGGCTAATATCTCACCATTCCTTGGATCTGCTACGATAACGGAAGCTTTACGATCGTCTAGCAACTGTTGGATCTTGATTTGTAATTTCACATCGATGGTGATATACACATCGGATCCTTTTTGAGGCGAACAATATTCTAACTGCCTCATCACTTTCTCCTGCCTGTTAATTTCAACTTTTCTATAACCTGACTTTCCATGCAGGATATCTTCATACCGCCTTTCTATCCCAACTCTTCCAATATTATCTTCTGTAAAATAATCTTCTAAGATTTTACGATCTTCCAAATACGACAAATCTTTTTCATTTATCCTTGACATATACCCAACAGAATGAGCTAAAATCTGACCGTATGGATAATATCTACAGTAGTATCTAGAAACTTTAATTCCAGGAAATTGATATTGATTCACAAAAAATCGTGCGATTTGTTTTTCGTCTAATTCTTTTTTAAGAGGTATGGACGTAAATTTGCGAAATTTCTTTTTCATCTTGTAAAAATTTTTAATATCATTTTCATTGAGATCAATTAATTTCGCTAATTCTTCTAAGGTGTCGCTTAAGTTTTTCGTCTCCTCCGGTACAACTTCTAATTGATAGTACGGTCTATTGATCGCTAGGGGTACACCATTTCTATCGTATATCTCTCCCCTCGTCGATTTTAAAGGTATCAGTTTTGTCCTATTTTTTTCAGATTTGTGTTGATATTTCAGATAGTCAGTAACCTGCAATCGATACATTCTGATTATCATTATCACTGTCGCCAACAAGATGATTACGGAAGATAAAAAAATTCTTCTGATGAATATCTTGAATTCTCTCCTATAATCTTTTGGATAAATTTTTTCATACTTTCTTTTGACGCTCATGTGTATCGTACTACATTTTAGATTAGTTTATTTAGTCATCTTTACGGTATTAATGAACCTTTTTTTTAAAGAACGTACTAATTTTCGTATCATCGATGATGATACTAGGAAAATGATGTTGAAAATGTTTGTCCAAACATTTCTTGACATTCATACCTGAACCTATTTTTGGTAAATTTTATTTTTGTTTATGTATCGTAATACCCTGTCAGGAAGTAGATCTTTGCAATCTTGATTGTTCATACTTCTACGACGAATTTCTGTCGAAGATATTTGTATGAAAGGATTGTTCACGAAATAGATCGTTCCGTACGGTACGAGAAATATATTATTCTTATTTTTTGTTCTATGTCGATTGATCCAATCTTTCACAACAGGATCGATACGATAATTTGCATTTTTACCCCTTTTACAGACCAATAAGTTGCATAATTGTAAGATCTCCCTCCACTTAAACCACGTATGGATGGATGAGAGAATATCTTCTCCTATAATGAATCCTAACGGCATCTTCCAACCGATCTGAGATCTAAATGAACGAAGGGTGTCGATTGTATATGAAAATTTTTTGTTCTGGATTTCTCTTAAATCGATTTGAAATAAAGGATTATTTTTTAATGCGAGTTGAATCATCTTCAATCTATGCTGAACATTAGCGGTCGGAAAAGATTTCGGAAGTATCCGGTTTGGTAATATGATAAATCTTTCTAATCTTAAAATCCTAGATAAATGCTGTATTATAGATATATGACCAAGATGTATCGGATCAAAAGTACCTCCGTAGAGTAATCGTGTTCTAGGAAACGGCCCTTTCTTCTCGATACGAAGGCGTTCAAGAAGATTGTTATTTCTTACATACATCATTTATAAATTTTCGATTAGCAAACAATATGATAATTTTTTCAATCTCTAACCAAACCATATCTTGACTGCTTTTTTCAAGAAGATATTCCGTTCGTACAGTGATCTCCATTAATGATAGAATAAAATGACGATCCACATCTTTAATAAAATTTTCATAATGTTTCCAAAATTTCAAATTGAACATTTTTAATATCGAACAACGAATTCCTTTTACCTTTTTAGATTCTAACAACAGGAATAACAATATTAGTTCGTTTTGTATTGATCTTACCAGCTTGAATATATCTTTTTCCTTTTTTTTCAAGTTTTGTATCCCTTTCCAAGATTGTCTTATGTTTCCAAGTAATAATTCATATATTATGTTTCCTCTTGGATTGTTTTGGTTAACTTCATTTTCTAGAAACGCTCTAATCTGACTAATTGTGATAGTTTTATCTAAAAAGACTCTCGAAAGTCTATCAAATATTTCTTCGGTGCTTTTTAAGTCCTTTACATTTTCTAACATCATCTCAAATGCAGTCTGTTCTAGATTAATGGATCGAATTTTCATTTGATATTCTATGAACTTAAAAAATCTCGACTTATCTGGTTTATCGCAATCGATCGATATTCCCCGAAGATCAATAAAGTTCTTTAGTTTGAAATATACTTTTTGATTCTCGTTAATTTTTTTAAGTAACGTTATAAATATAAATATTGAAGTTTGATTCCATGATGAAAGAAGTCGATCCATGCGACCATCTTCTATCAATCTTAAAAAGAGCTTTTCATCTGATACGTTGATTATAACGATCTTTTCCATGCAAAAAAGATCTGGTAGGATGAGATGCTCTTCTATTCTGCACAGTTCGGTATCAGAATCAAGATGGAAACTTTTAATTTTAAGAGAATCTTTCGGAAATTTCGAATTTCTTAATATGGATCTTATAGAATATTGTATAAGGAATATATCATCTCCAAATAGAAAGTAATTTCGTACGATCTTATCCTTTAGATATTTAACGATGTTTTCCGGATAGATAATTTTCACAGCAAAATAGTAGATACTTTATAAAAACTCTGTCTTAAAATATTTTTATTTTTACTTGAGAGCTTACATCTCTCGAAGATACTGCTGTACTTTCTTCTTATTAAGAACCTGTAAGAGAACTTCATTCCACAGATCGATTATCTTGAATTTTAACAGATATATCATGCGATCTAACAATAATATCCTTCTTGATCGATATCGATGTTTGATTTTGTAATCATGTGAATGAAGTATTTCAATAAAACTGTTATTCAGCGCTTGTTTCTATTTTTACAAAAATTGAATGAATCGAACTTGTTAGATATTACAAGAAACGTAAAAATATATCCTTGACGGATTAACCGTTATGTACAGAATTGAATAATTCATGATGTTATTCTTATTCTTATTTTCGATCGATCAAGATATTTATTAATTTAGAACGTATGTAGATTGTCTTCCTTATTTTACATGACTTAAGATGGGGATATCTCTTTTGAACGAACGATGTAATTTCTCTTTCTGAAATGTTGTTTCGTTTAAAAACGATTTTATCGATAAACTTTCCATTGATTTGCAGGATGATCTTTCTTGTAGTGTTGTTTCTTATGTAATCTTCATCAAAACTTGGCCATCTCTCATGATCAATATTTTGATAATTTCCAAGAGATTTCCAAAGAACAAAACATACATGGGGTATTATCGGAAATAACATCAAGATAATCTTGTTTAATATCTCTTTCACCAAAGCTGCATCTTGTTCATCTTTTCCATGGTAATGTGAGATCTTTTTAACAAGTTTCATAATTTCTGAAATCGCCGTGTTGAAACAAAATTGATGAATCATATCATGCGTCACTTTCTTTATAGTCTTTTGTAAGCTAACGTATAAATCTACTTGTTTTTCATTGAACCGATCGATATTTAAAGCTACATTGGATTTCTCTGATACATTATCAAGAACTATTTTCCACAATTTTTTAACAAACCGGTGTGCTCCGATCATTTGCGAATTGTTCCACTCGATATTCATCTCGACTGGGGCAATAAACATGATAAATAATCTTACTGTATCAGCACCATACTGTTCGATTATCGTTTCAGGATCAACTCCATTGTTTTTAGATTTTGACATTTTCATCATACCTCCATGTATTACAGGATTCCCTTCATGATCTCTTGATTCAACGATTTTTCCGTACCTATCTCGTTTGACGACGACTCGATCAGAAGATATCCAGATTCTTTTTTTTTCATTATCTAAAACATAAAATGCATCAGATAAAATCATTCCCTGACATAATAAATTGATTACTGGCTCATCAGAAGATAGAAGACCTTCATCTCTCATCAATTTATGAAAAAAACGAATATACAGAAGATGCATTGTTGAATGTTCTATCCCACCTATGTATTGATCGACTGGAAGCCAATAGTTTGCTATTTTTTTATTCAACATTCCTTTATTATAGTTCGGACAAGTATATCTTGCGTAATACCACGATGATTGTACAAAAGTATCCAGCGTATCTTTTTCAAGATACAGTTTTTTTCCTTTTATTAAGATTGAATCCTTTTTAATTCCATTCGTATCACTGAGATTTGAAAAATTTTTACTGTGATCTCTTCTATCTTCATATGATAAAATGGGAAGGTATTTCCGTGGAACGGTTGTTGTATCACCTTTGTTGGAAGCGATTGGGATTCTTACACCCCATAACCTTTGTCGGGAAACTTCCCAATCTCTTAATCTGTAACGAATCTTTTTTTTCGCTAGTTTAAGAGAAATGAGTCTTCTGATAATCTGAAGATTCATTTCCTTCGTTGTTATTACATCATATTTTTCGACATCTTTTAGAATCTCATCTTTACGGATAGACTCTGGAAAATTCCTTCGAAGAATATTTTTATTCCTTGAATCCCATGAAATGATTTCTTTGTATGGAATATTATATTTTTGTGAGAATTTATAATCTTCATAGTTCAAACTAGGAACAGATAATTTAATGTTTATGTTATCTTTTACGAGTATAAAGTTAACAATCCATATTGGTATGTTCTCCTTTGTCACAGGATGAATCGCATAAAGATTGCTAAATACACCTTCTTTAGCTATGGTTGAGACAACTCCTTCAGAAATTTGAATTTTCTGACATGTTTTTACGAACTTCCATATCTTTTTATCTTTTTTAAATATTTTCAAGACTAAAGGATGATTTGAAGCAATATATATACAGGAAATTCCCATTATCGTGTAGATGTTTTCTTTCTCCACATATACGAACAGCGTCTCTTTTTTGCATGGTACGTGAAATTGAATCTCAAACCCATCTGTTTTTCCAATCCAATTTTTCTGCATGGTTTTTACTTTTTCCGGCCATTTTTTTAAATATTTTAACCCTTGCAACAATTCTTCAGAGTATTCAGTAATTTTAACGAACCATTGAAGTTGATTTTTTCTTTCTATTGTTTCATCGCAATTCCAACAGAGGCCATCGACTACTTGTTCGTTCGCTAACACTGTTTTATCCGTTGGACACCAGTTGACCTCTGCAAATTTTTTATAGACTAGTCCTTTTTTATAGAGTTTCGTGAAAAACCACTGTTCCCACCGATAATATTTTGGATTACATGTCGATATCTCTCTACTCCAATCATAACTGAAACCTAATTTTTTCAGCTGTTTTTTCATTTTACCTATGTTAGAAGTTGTCCAACGTGATGCTGAGATATTATTTCTTATTGCAGCGTTCTCTGCCGGTAATCCAAAAGAATCCCATCCTATCGGATGTAATACGTTTTTACCTAACATACGTTGGCATCTTGCAATAACATCTCCTATAGTATAGTTTCTTACATGTCCCATATGTAACTTTCCAGATGGATATGGGAACATTGATAAACAGTAAAACTTTTCCTTTCTTCTATCTATGTTGGTTCTAAACGTTTTATGTGTTTCCCAATATTTCTGGACGTATTCTTCTACTTTTTTAGGATGATACACTTTTTCTTGTTTCATTGTTGGTTTCTTGTATCGATTATTTCGATCTATTTGGTGGGATCCATGATCTATATAATATAAAGTATGTTTCAAATATTTTACAACATTTTTATGTACCAGGTTTCATGATGTAACGTCATGATTTTTTTAAAATATCCATTCATTTCTAGATTCGTAAAGCATGATTTGGCGGCTCTTAAAGTTCTATACAATGTCGAATAACATAATCTTGATCGTCTATGATCTTAACTTCACATATGCTGCGATGATAATCACAGAAACAATAGCAGAGAACATTGTATAATTTCCGATTCTAGCATATGATGGTGTTGAACCGTTCATAGGGTAATTCGATCTTTAATGATCTAGCGAGTTTATAGATAATATTTTTACGTTTTCATTTGAATAAATAGTGTTGTAATCCTATTGTTCGTTGAACAAGTTGTTTTCTCTACAAACTCTAACATTCGCATTACATCTATTCGTGATATTTACCATGATCCTATAGGTTCTCCGAACCAACTGTTATCTGCAAAAATCAATACAAAATCAACGCCATATGAAAAATTTTTTCTAATATGGTTATCTATGTTATTCGTAACATACCGTAGCAATTGTATTTATTTTTATGATCGTTCAAAAGATGTTGTTCATCTGTTCCAGAACTAATGTTAGAATACGATTTTCATGAGAATTGTTTATGAAAATACGTAGCATAATTTTTTCAAGTGGAATGAATTTTTCTATAGGAACCAGATGGTATCTATGATTATGATCATTTTAACATATTGATAATCTCTTTGCTTTCCATTGATTGTTATGAATTGAAAATTTTTTGTGATATGATTCTTCGTTTCTACTTTCAGAATCTATGATATCGGTGACTGAAGTTTTTTTAAAAAAAATCTTATTTAACTTAAATATGAAATTATAATTTTCTGATTATACAATGAGTATAATTGATTCCATCAGATTATAACATCGACTGACCCTGAACATTTGGATGATGATTGTAGTAATGAATTGATAGTGTTCTGCATATTTTTAGAATCTCATTTATTTATCTGAGAGATGTTCGGTTAAATCAGAGAAATTTCTATTTCCCTCCCGTGATTTTTACGTTCAATTTTAATTTTCTAGAATCTTCGGAGAAATTAAAAAAAATTAGATGCGGTGAAATAAACGGTTTTCTTCTTTAAAGTGCTAAACATCCATAAATCGTTTACTATCATCGAAAAAAGTTCGATCATATTATTTCCAAATATTGGCGATTTTCATATGAACGGTCCATTTACTTGAAGATATTCAATTCATATCCACGAGAATTCTGTAAATAAATTTTCTACTAGAAATTCGCTGATTTCCATACGGTCGTAGCAACCAGGATACATCTAATTAAGTCAGGTTCAAGTGAAATTCAATCAATCAAATAATAAAAAAATACTCGAATAGATGGATAAATAAACGATCAGTATGATCATTAAAAAAGTAATCAAAAAGAACATCTGATGAACGCATTTGCAACATGATGATATCTAACTAACTCTAAATCTAAAAAAAATCGATTTCCAAAAAAAATCAAGCAGCTCTGCTTGACTTTTGTCAAAATTGATCATCAGGATCTGAAGTATCATGATAGATATCATCGAAAAATATGAGATATTAAATGTAGAAAAAGAGAATGTTCCCAAACGTCCGAAAGTAAAAGATATGAAACATATTGATCTTCAATCGTAATAACATTTATAAAAATCATCCATTTATCGATTTAATCTCTGATCTTCATCGATAGGTGAGATGTTTGCTTCAATTTTGACGATCTTTCTATTTTTTATAAACAATCATCTTGAACTTACATACATCAATTACGAAAAACTCCTTATCAATGAAGAAAACTTCTGAATTTCTGAATAACTAATCCTTATATTATTTTATACTACTAATTTTTAAAATCGTGATGAAGAGGAACGTTCAAATGTGCGAATTTATGTTGATACTATCGCTGAAAAATAATAACCTATCGCTTGCGAATCGCTCTTATTTTGTATTATGAACTTACTCCTAAAACATCCAATTTTTGAAATATTTTTCATTTTTTTTATCTATTATCAAATATGTTGATTCTAGGTTAAAATCCTTTGTCCCTCCAATGATCGTTCGTAATCATGAGATGATCATGTTTTTTTACAAATTATTTCAGATGATGTAAACATCTTTCTCTTTACTTATAAATCTTCATGGTTGACATTCCCATCGACCAATTGTTATCTTCGATAATTGATGGAAATCATGTACAATAAGATATGAAGTATGCTTGATATCTTTTTAAAACTTCACCTAAATGACAGCTGACGAATTAGGATCTATAACATCTTCTTCTATGGTTATGTAGGAAATCGAAAACGATCCTAACATTCCTGTGTTGTAATCGATGATCTTTCAAGGTTTAACAATTCTTGTTAAATATCCATACTATTTGATTCTATTGGAAAATGTATTAATTTAATAAACGCTTATCTTCTAACGAAATTTATACGTATCATTTTTGATATTACCAACATTTTTAGTTTTGAAACATGTATATAGAGCCTCAATGACCTTCAAAAAAAACTTTACCGTTATTGAAATGGATCAGGATAACCGAGTTGACTAAGAATCTTTACTTCCATATTTTCCATTTTTTTTGAATTAATTCTGTTATCATGGTTCATACCTAAAAGATGCAAACATCCATGTAATATGATATGCGCCCAATGTGCGTCAATCGTTTTTTTTTGGGTTATTGCTTCTTCTTCTAAAATTTGATGGCAAACAACTAGATCTCCAATAAAAGAAAAGTTAAATTTCTTTTCATCAAAAGGAAAGGAAAGTATATTAGTCGCATGATCATGTCCTCTATATACTCGATTTAAAAATGTAATCTCTTTTAAACTAGCTATATGAATCGTAATTTCTCCTTGATAAGAAATGTGAGATAAAACCCTATTGATCCAATTTTTAAAATTTTTTCTGTTCAAAAATCCAATAAAATTTGGAGCGATCCTATATATATGTGAGATATATACTTTCATATATTAATACAATTATTTGACATAGAATGTTGATATTGTAATCGTTGTACTCATCGATATCTATACGGTTTTAAAATCAGAATGATTAAATCCTGCATGAATTTTATATTCGTGCGTTCACTGGACATACTATAAATATATTAAGAATTTTTACAGAACAAGAATATTTTGGTCAAAAAACATGAAAACTATGAGATTTGAAAAACGTCGATTTTCATGGGTATAATGATTATCTTGAGATTTCTCCATACAATTTCTTTCCATAAAAATGCGTGATTTTAACGTTAACGAAATTTCCTATCATTTCCTTTTGCCCATAAAATACTACCCTTCTATTCTTGTTAGAAAAACCTATTAGTTTTTTCGGATCATGTTGATCCGTTGATATAACTAAGATCTTTTGAATTTGATTGATCATCTCCTTGCTATGTTTTATAACCTGTTTTTCTATCAGATTTTGTAATGAATAAAGACGATTTCTTTTTTCATACTCATTGATGTTATCATCTAACAGAGATGCTGCGGTGCCTGGTCTGATGGAGTATATAAAACTAAAACTAACATCAAAATCTACTTCTTTAATCACTCGCATAGTTTTTAAAAAATCTTCCTCTTTTTCTCCAGGAAAACCTACGATAAAATCAGATCCAAAAAGCATATTTGGTCTTACTGTTCGGATCTTTTCTACAATTTTTTTATATCTTTCAACACTATATGATCGTTTCATCTTCTTAAGAATTCTATTCGATCCACTTTGTATTGGAATATGAACATAATCGATCAATTGAGGAACATTCGAGTATAATTCAATGATATCTTCAGTAAAATGGTTAGGATGGCTCGTCGAAAATTTAATTCTTTCTACTCCATTTATGGATGATATTTGTTGAATCAGTTGAGAAAAATTACATATTTTTCCATCCTGTTGTACATATCGATATGCATTGACGTTCTGACCTAATAAATGAAATTCTCTACATCCTTCTGATACAAGTTGTTTAATTTCCACAAATATTTCTTCAGAAGGTCTACTAAATTCCTTTCCTCTAGTGGTTGGTACGATACAAAAAGAACATTTTTTATTGCATCCTTCGATAATTGAGATGAAAGAGGATATGCTTTTTTTCGCTATTTGATGGTTATTTTGAAATTTTTTATTTCTAGATGTACTTCTTACGTTAATAATTCTATTCTTACTCTTTTCGAAGCTTCTGATCATTTCTGGAAGAAGATAAATTGTTTGCGGACCAAAAACAATATCTACATAAGGAGCACGTTTAAATATTTCTTTTCCAATCTGAGAAGATACACATCCCCCCACACATAAAATAAGATGGACGTTATTTTTTTTAAGATTTTTCCACCCTTCCGAGCTGATGGAATACCTTCTCTTGTGCTTTCTCTCGAACTGAACACGTGTTCAGTAAAATGATATCAGCTTCTGTGTCAGAATTGACTAAGATATAATTTTTTTTGCTGATAAAAATATCTTCTATCTTTGAGGAATCGTATTTATTCATATCACATCCCCAGGTTTTTATATGTATCTTTTTATGATATGTTTTCATATTAAATCGGTTAGTTTAAAAATAGTAATGATTGGTTCAATTGAAAGATGATTCGATGTCATCTTATACATAAAAATGAACATTTCATTGATGAAAATGTTTGAAAGTTACTTTATCACAGATATGTCTATAGAAAATTACGATGTTATTATAATCGGTGGAAATATGATCGGTTCTGCTTTAGCGATTGGATTGGCTAAATCAGATTGGAACGTTTTAGTAATAGAAAAAAAAAAATTAGTTTATTCTTCTTTTGAAGAGTATCCATATTTTAATGTGTCTTCAATTAATCTTTCTTCAGTTTCTTTGTTAAAAAAAATAGGAGTATGGAAGAATCTGATACACTCTAGAGTGACTCAAAATACAGTATTAGAGGTATGGGAAAATTGGAATTTTCGATTAACATTCAGAGCAAGTCATTTTGGTTTGAAAAATTTTGGATATATAGTCGAAAATAGAAATTTACAATTTGCTCTTCAAAAAGAGATAACATCTTGCAAAAACATTAAGTTCTTACATTCTATAAGATTAACTAATCTTTTTAGAAGGAAAAACAGCTGGGAAGTTCATTTAAGCGATAATCAAATGTTATCTACTAATCTTATCGTCGGAGCAGATGGTCCTATGTCAACAGTGAGATGGTTATCTAAAATAAGAAGGATAAAATATGGGGAAAAATTGTATTGTATTTTGATGAAGGTTCAAACAAAGCAAAAAATAAACAAACATTCTATTTGGCAGAAATTTTTTTCTGAAGGCCCTATTGCATTTCTCCCTCTTTTTAAGAACAGGGATTGTTTAATATTGCATGGAAAACGTCAGAAAATAGAATCTTTATGCAAGATGTCTGTAAAATCGTTGGAAAAATATCTTCTTTTAAAAATTCCAGAAAAACTAAAAAAAATAGAGATATTTGAAAAAAAGATGGTTTATTTTAGAAGATTTCATGCAAAATCTTATTTTAAAGAAGGTTTAGTAATAATAGGAGACGCTGCACATGTTATCCATCCATTGGTCGGTCAAGGATTGAACTTAGGATATAAAGATGTTGAAAGATTGCTAAGTTTTCTTACTTCTTATAAAGATAAGGGTATCTGCTTTTATTCTAAAGGTATGTTATCAGAATATCAGGACAGCAGGTTGTTTGATAACTACATTATGCAACTCTCTACTGAGATGATCTATCGATTATTTTCTTCTAAAAATTATTGGATTAAAAAGATAAGAAATGAACTGTTAAAATTAATCAATCGATCTGATTTGATTAAAAAGATAATTGTTCAATATGCTTCTGAATAACCTTCATATTTCATGATCTCTTGAATGAATTAAATTATAATATTTTAAAATATCTTACCATGAACTTTCGAAGGTATTTAATTGATGTAAAAAGAAAACTTGAAACAATTCAGCATGTCATAAGAGTTCTAAATTAAAAATTAGATAGATCGAATCAAAAGTATTAATAAAACTTCATATCATCGTATCTAACAGCATTCAATATATGAAGCCATAGTATATCAATGTTTTTAAATGAGTTTTAATTAATCTAAAAAGAAGGATAAACACCATGATATTTATTAACGCAGAAATTCGAACAGATAAAGGAAAAATATATAATCGAAAATTAAAAAAGAAAAATGAAATACCAGCCATCTTGCACACAGTACATATGAAAGATTATTTGGTAAAAATACATGATAAAGAAGTTTTTAAATTGGAAAAAAGTTTAAAATATAACAATCCTTTCTTGATGAGACTTCTTTCTATCAAAGAAGAGATAAACGAAATTAAAGTTCTAATTAAAGAGGTTCAACGTGATCCTTGCAACGGAAAAATTATACATATAAATTTTCTTGAAATTCTTAATTAATGAACTCTTCTCACTTTATAATTATTATAAAGTGGTAAAATTACTTTAAAAATGGAAGCAACATCCTCTATTTTCTGTAAAAAATTAAAGGGTTCTCCAAAACAATGCCGGCTACCGGAATCGAACTGGTGACCTACTGATTACAAGTCAGTTGCTCTACCTTACTGAGCTAAGCCGGCTTTTTGTGAGAAATACAATGAATTATAATTAAATATAAATTTCTTTAAAAATCATGCAATAAAGAGCTCATATTTCGAAAATCTAAATATTTTAGAATACTAATTTTGTTAATATGTTTTATATGAAACATCTGAAATTTAATTTTTCAGGTAAAATCCATAATAAATCAAACAATAGCAAGTAATTTCCATTAAATTCATGATATATTACAGATTCCGGAGACGATTTGATTTTCTACTTTACGAATTAAAATAATACCTTTAGTATTTCTTTTAAATACATTGATATCCCCAGCTGATATTCTAATCAACATTCCTGAATTCGTAAAGATGATAGCTTGATCACTCCTAGAAATTTGAATCGCACCAACTATGTTTCCGTTCCTTTTGTCATTTTTAATCACAGAAACTCCACGAATAAAACGAGATTTTTTTAAATAATCAGATTCTCTAGTTCTATTTCCATATCCGTTTTCAGTAATCGTCAAGATGTCCTTTCCTTTTCTCACAACAATCATAGAAACAAGTTTTTCATCTTTTTGAATTTTAACACCCATTACGCCCATCGATTTTCTTCCAGTAAGACGAATTGAATTTTCTGAAAATCTAATCGCTTTAGAAGAAGAAGTAAGAAGGATAATCTCGCTTTTCTTCTTTATTGATTTCATTGAAATTACTTCATCGTCTTTATTAAGATTAATTATGATGATCCCGTTTTTTTTAGAATTTGTTAAAAACTCTATTGGAATTTTCTTTACTAATCCCATCAACGTAGCGATTAAAATGTAATTTCTTCTTTTGAAATTTTGTAGAGAAAATATAGATGTAATTCTTTCCCCTTCTTTCATAGATAAGAAATTCACTATCGGTTTTCCTAATGAAAATCTACTGGATTCTGGTAATCGATAGACTTTTATTGAAAAAATTCTCCCTAGGTTAGACATGCACAATATGTTATCATGGGTATCAGTTATTAAAAGACATTTTACGAAATCGTTTTCTTTTAATCGAACTGAAGATTTTCCTTTTCCACCTCTCTTTTGAACATCATACTCGGAAAGAGATTGAAACTTGACATATCCTTGATTCGATAATGTAACGATAACCTTCCTTTTTTTAATGAGATCTTCATGACTAATCTTGTTGTTATCCTCAATAATTTTTGTTCTTCTTTTATCTCGATATTGGTCCTTTATATAAATCAACTCATTTTTGATAATTTCCATTAATCGATCTGGTTTTTTAAGAATTTGAACCAAAGATATAAATTCCCTATTTAATGTGGAATATTCTTCAAATATTTTATCTTTCTCCAAATTTGTCAATTTTTGTAATTTTATATCTAATATTGTTTGTGCTTGTTCTTCATTAAATTGATAATAATCGTCTTTAAAATTATTCAAGTTATCTTTAGATAAAATCATCCAATCCCTTCTTGTTAATAGGATCTGATCAATATCCTCCTCTTTAAAAGTATCTCTTAATTTCCAACGATAAGATATCAAATATGATAAAGCTTCTTTTGGAGTGTTCGATCTTTTAATTAAATCGATAATGAAATCAATATTTTGTAGAGAAATAATCATCGCTTCTAGAGAAAGTATCCTTTTTTTAATTTGATCTGATTCAAACATTGTTCTTTTAATAACTATTTCTTTTCTGTAATCAATAAAAGAAGAGATAATTTTCTTTAAATTTAAAAGAGTAGGTTGACCTTTTAACAAAGCAATCATGTTAATGTTAACCGATGTTTGTAACTGTGTAAGAGCGTATAAATTGTTTAATACCAAACTTGCTTCTGATTCTCTTTTAAGCTCTATAACAACTCTCATTCCATCTTTATCTGATTCATCCCTAACTTCATGAATTCCATCTATCTTTCTTTCCTTAACCAGCTCTATAACTTTTTCAATTAACTTGACTTTATTAATTTGGTAAGGAATCTCCTTTATTATTATGGAGGATCTATTATTTTTCTTATCATATTCTGTTTTGGTAAATGCACGAACTTGAATCGTTCCTTTTCCTGTTCGATATATATTGACTATTTTTTCTTTTTTGTCGTATATCGTAGCAGCCGTTGGAAAATCTGGTCCTTGAATATGTTCTAATAGTTCTTCAGTTCGTATATCCTTGTTGTCAATGTAGGCAAGACAAGCGTCAATCACTTCTCCTATGTTGTGTGGAGGGATGTTTGTTGTCATTCCAACTGCAATTCCAGACGATCCATTAATTAGCAAATTTGGAATTTTAGTTGGCATAACATCCGGCATTTTTTCATTTCCATCATAGTTATTTACAAAATTTACTGTATCTTTTTCCAAATCCTCTAATAGTTCTTGTGCTATTTTTGACATTCTAATTTCTGTGTATCGCATGGCTGCGGCAGAGTCTCCATCGACTGATCCAAAATTTCCTTGTCCATCTATTAACGTGTATCTCATAGAAAAAGGTTGAGCTAAACGAACTATTGCATCATACACCGATCCATCTCCATGAGGATGATATTTACCAATAACATCTCCAACTATTCGAGCAGATTTCTTATAAGGTCTGTTCCAATTATTTCCAAGTTTACTCATTGCATATAAAACTCTTCTATGAACTGGTTTTAATCCATCTCTAACATCCGGAAGAGCTCTTCCAACAATTACAGACATAGCGTAATCTAAATAAGAATGTTTTAGTTCTTCTTCAATGCTAATTGATGATACTTCTCTGAATATGTTGTTCACAAATAAGTCCTATGCGATTTTGTTGACCGAAATAAAATATATGAAACATCTTTTCATTGTGGAATGAAACATAGATGAAATTTTTAATTATACTATAATATTAGATAATTTATCTAAGTAATGTGAAAAATATTTTATGTTTAGAAATAAAACAAGTTATGAAGAAAATGTAAATTTCGATGAAGTTAAAATTTTTGACGATTCTTGCAGGGATTTTTATAAAAAAACAGGAATGTACTTTTTTTTATATAAAATAAATACATTACGTTTAAAGTTCATATCAAACTACTGTAACGGATTTTTCGGAAAAAAGATACTTGATATTGGGTGTGGTGGAGGAATCTTGACAGAGAGCATGTTTAAAAAAGGAGGGATTGTAACAGGAATCGATGTATCGAAAAAAATGTTGAAAGTTGCTAGATTGCAAGCAATTGAAAAGAAAATGAAAATCAAGTATCTATTAGAAACTGCAGAACAACATTCAAAAAATAATGCTCATAAATATGATATAATAACCTGTATGGAAGTTTTAGAGCATGTTCCAAAACCTAAAAGTATAGTTTTATCTTGTGATAAATTAATAAAAAAAGGAGGACATGTATTTTTTTCTACGATTAATAGAAATATAAAATCTTGGGTTTCTCTGATCTTTTTTGCTGAGAAAGTTCTGAATATTTTTCCTAGAAATACCCATAAAATAAACAAATTTATCCTACCTTGCGAATTATTGGGATGGATCGATCAAACTAATATGAGAGAAAAACACATCACCGGATTAGGTTATAATTTTTTCTTGAATAAGTTTTATTTTAGAAAAAGTTTAGATATTAATTATATAATTCATGTCGTTTCCTATTAATTTTTACAATCTTTACAAGATCGATTAAAGAATTTAACTACTGTTTTTATTGATTCATTTAACCCTTTTCTAAATTTTAATCTTCCTTTATGCTTTTTGATATAATTTCAATCGGTCATTCCGAAAGAACAACTAATTTCATAAATTTTTAGATAAAAGATGCTTTTTTTTTAAAAAAAAGATTAATTGTACCTTAATGCGTACTACCGATTTTTTTTTGTAAAAACATCGATTAACGTTATGCTAATTTAATTTAATTCATGAAACAAAATTTTTTAGTCACTAAAAGAAATGGGATCTTAGAAAAGATGGATCTTAAAAAAATAAGAAAATTGATCACTTTATCAGCGGATGGATTACAAGGAATTTCTATTACTGAAATACAGCGTCTCTCCTTTATACAATTTTATAACAAAATCAAAACTTCTTCTATTCATCAGATCATCATTAAAACATCTGCGGATTTAATATCCACAAAAATACCTGATTATCAATATCTTTCTGCTAGATTAGCGATCTCTTATTTAAGAAAAGATGCATATGGTCAGTTCAACCCTCCAAAGTTATATCAACATGTTAAAAAGATGGTTAAAATTGGAAAATATGATCGAAGGTTGTTGACGAACTATTCCGTGGAAGAATTTCAAAAGATGGATAAATTTATCAATCATTTCAGAGATATGAACTTTTGTTACGCAGCTGTTAAACAGCTAGAAGGAAAGTATTTAGTTAAAGATCGAACTACCGGAAAGATTTATGAAAGTGCTCAATTTCTTTATATTCTAGTTTCTGCTTGCCTTTTTTCCGTTTATCCTAAGGATATCAGGTTAATGTATATAAAACGTTTTTACGATGCAATTTCTACTTTCAAAATATCCCTACCAACTCCAATTATGGCAGGAATTAGAACTCCCACTCGTCAATTTAGTTCATGTGTTCTGATAGAATGTGATGACGACCTGGATTCTATAAATGCTACTGCTAGTTCTATTGTTAAGTATGTTTCACAACGTGCTGGAATAGGGATCAATGTAGGTCGTATTCGCGCGATTGGCAGTCCTATCAGGAACGGTGAAGCATTCCATACTGGATGTATACCATTTTATAAATACTTTCAATCTGCTGTTAAATCATGTTCTCAAGGAGGGGTTCGTGGAGGGGCAGCGACTTTGTTTTATCCTATATGGCATCTCGAAATTGAAAGTTTATTAGTTTTAAAAAATAATAGAGGTGTCGAAAGTAATCGAGTACGTCATCTAGATTATGCTGTTCAAATCAACAGATTAATGTACGAAAGATTGATCAGAGGAGAGGAAATCACGTTATTTAGTCCATCTGATGTTCCAGATTTATACTCTTCTTTTTTCTCAGATCAAATTGAATTTGAAAATCTTTATAAAAAATATGAGTTAGACCGAAGTATTCGTAAAAAAAAAATAAGAGCAATAGAGTTATTCTCTAAGATGATGCAAGAAAGAGCTTCTACAGGAAGAACATATATTCAAAATGTTGATCATTGTAATACTCATAGTCCATTTAATGCAAAAGTCGCTCCAATTCGGCAATCAAATCTTTGTCTAGAAGTTCTTTTGCCGACCAATCCGTTATATGATATTAATGATAAAGAAGGAGAAATTGCTTTATGTACTCTTTCGGCGTTTAATCTTGGAGAAATCCATTCTTTAGAGGAATTAGAAGAACTATCCGTTTTGATCGTCAGAGCCTTGGATGCATTATTAGATTATCAAGATTATCCAATACTTGCGGCCAGAAAAAGCTCAATTAATCGTCGTACGTTGGGAGTCGGGGTCATAAATTATGCTTATTATTTAGCCAAGAATCAGGTAAAATATTCAGATAATAGTGCAAATAATTTGACACATAGAACATTTGAAGCTATTCAATACTATCTTTTGAAAGCTTCAAATGAATTGGCGAGAGAGAAAGGAGCTTGCTCTTGGTTTCAACAAACAACATATTCAAAAGGTATTCTTCCAATAGATAGTTATAAACGATCATTAGATCAACTAACTTCTGAACCTTTGCATTATGATTGGAATTCTTTAAGAAAAAAAATACAGAAATATGGTTTGAGAAACTCTACATTATCAGCGGTTATGCCATCTGAAACATCTTCACAAATTTCTAATGCGACTAATGGAATAGAACCACCTAGAGGATTTATGAGCATAAAAGTATCGAAGGATGGTATTTTACGTCAGGTTGTACCGGAATATCATAAACTTAAAGAAAGCTACGAATTACTATGGCAGATGCCAGATAATACAGGATATTTACAGTTGGTTGGGATCATACAAAAATTTATTGATCAATCTATTTCAGCGAACACTAATTACGACCCTTCTAAATTTCATGATAATAAAGTGCCAATGAGTGTCCTATTGAGGGATTTATTATTGGCATATAAATATGGAATTAAGACACTTTATTATCATAATACTCGAGATGGATCTGATAAGATACAAGAAAGATCAGAAAGTATTGTGGAACATGGTATTGATGAAAATTGTAGCGGTAATGCCTGTAAAGTTTAAAGAGGGAGTATGTACACAGTTTTTTCAAAAAAAAAAAATAATTCGTTGAACGAACCGATGTTCTTCGGAAATCATGTTAACATATCTAGGTTTGATCAACAAAAATATAAAATATTTGAGAATTTAACTGAAAAACAGTTGTCATTTTTTTGGAGACCGCGGAAGAAATTGATATCTCAAAAGATAGAATTGATTATCGATCATTAAAATGTCATGAAAAACATTTATTCGTTAGAAATTTACAATACCAAATTCTTCTGGATTCCATCCAATCGAGAAGTCCAAACTGTGCATTTTTACCAATCGTATCTCTTCCAGAAGTCGAAAGCTGGATAGAAACTTGGTCATTTTCTGAAACAATTCATTCTAGATCTTATACACATATCATTCGAAATATTATGGATGATCCTTCTATAGTTTTTGATCAGATTATGTTCAATAAGGAAATTATTGACAGAGCGAAAGATATTTCTTTCTATTATGATAATTTGATAAATCTGATCAATTTATACCAAATGTTCGGGGAAGGTGTCTATAGAATACATGGAAAGAAAGTTATCGTTTCTTTAAGAGAATTAAAGAAATCTCTGTATTTATGTTTGATCAATGTAAATGCGTTGGAATCCATTCGATTTTATGTGAGTTTTGCATGTTCATTTGCGTTTGCAGAAATGGAGTTGATGGAAGGGAATGCAAAGATCATCAAATTGATTGCTAGAGATGAAGCTCTTCATGTCACTGGAACTCAACACATTATCAGTATTATGCAATCTTCAAAAGAAGATGTCGAGATGGCTGAAATTTCAAAAGAATGTATTCCAATTTGTCAAAATATTTTTTTAAAAGTAGCAAACCAGGAAAAAAAATGGGCTAGGTATCTCTTCTCAAATGGAAACTTGATCGGATTAAATCAGAAGATCTTGCAGGAATATATAGAATATATTACAGAAATTAGAATGAGAGCAGTAGGGTTAAAGCGAGATATGATCAGAAAGAATAATCCGATCCCATGGATTAATACATGGTTATCTTCAGACAACGTACAATCTGCTCCACAAGAAACTGAGATAAGTTCTTACTTAGTAGGACAGGTAGATGTACAAGTAGATTTAAATGAGCTAAGTAATTTTGAACTTTAAAAGAAATGAAGTTTTTTAAAATTTTTCTTGAGAAAAATCAATTTTTTTTTATTCAGAAATACACAAAAGCATTTTGGAAGTTTTAAAAAACAATAATTTTCCGATTGAATATCAATGCCAATCTGGTTTTTGTGGATTTTGCAAGGTTCATTTAAAGAAAGGAAGGATAATTTATAGAAAACGTCCACTAGCTTTTTTACAATCCAGGGAGATACTGACTTGCAGTTGTAAACCAATAGAAAATATTATTATAGAAATCTATTAATGACGACTTCTTTGTATTTTTCATAAAAGATTTTTAAGTTCTAAAAGATATGACAGATCGATTTCATTTTTAAAAATGTATATTCGTAATTCAGGTGAACTTTATAAAATAATGTTGAACATTGCAGTATGAATGGATCTTTAAAAATATTTCTATCTTGGTAATATTTTATTGTTCTAATAATCAAACGATCCTTTTTGGGATGATTAACTCTGTTTTTATATTATAAATAATTCATGATGACTGTATTATACTTCGATTGATGTGAAAATATTTTAAAATATCTCATTTTTGAAAGGATTTTTTAATATTTTATGGATGATCTATGTCAATATCATTTGCTTGATGATCATTAATTTATCTGGAATATCCAGATTGGCTTTATATATTGTAAAATTTTGTCATCAATGTTCTGTAGTATGTTTTAGCTCTTTATTCTTTAAAGGACAAACGTCATACGTTTTCCTTGTAGTAAGGATTGATAGACACATCTTCAAACTGTTCATTTTAGGTTTTTAAAAGTAATATCGTATAGATCATTATTAAATTCTGCGAGAACTCATTATCATGACGGTTTTTTCAAGGAATAAAAAATATAATTTCGAAGGAGAATCGTTATTAATAGTTGATGGATCATTTCACTTATATAGGTCGTATTACGCTTTTTCTTTTTTAGTTAATGAAAAATCATTTCAAACTGGTGCTATATACGGTTTCATCAAAACTTTACGTATGTTAATTTTAAACTATGAACCTACTTATGTAACGGTTGTATTTGATTCTAAAGAGAAGGGATTTAGAAGAAAATTATTTAATTCATACAAATGTAATAGACCAAAAACACCAGATGATTTGATCGTTCAAATCGATCCTCTAAAATTGATGATTCAATTAATGGGTGTTCCGGTAGTAACTGTTCCGAAAGCAGAAGGGGACGATGTGATAGGTTCTTTAGTTTATAGGTCCATTCGTCATGAAAATATTACAATTCTGATTAGCACTGGAGATAAAGATTTAGCGCAGCTTGTAAAAAAAAATGTTCTCTTGATAGATCCTTTGCGAAATATTCTTGGTCCAGAAGAGATATTTAATAAATATGGAGTTTATCCGAACTTGATAGCTGATTTTTTCGCTTTAGCTGGAGATCGGTCAGATAACATTCCAGGAATTCCTGGAGTTGGAAAAAAAACAGCTGTAAATCTGTTGAATCAGATCGGGCCGATAAAGAAGATATATCAGAATTTGTCGAAAATCGATTTTTTACAGATGAGAAGTCCGGGAAAAATCAGAGAAACTTTATTGAATAATCAAGATACGGCTATTCTTTTTCGTAAGATCACTACAATTGTTAAAAATTTAGATTTAACCCAATGTTATTCAAACTTATCCATAAAAAACCCAAATTCGATTGTTTTAAAAAGTTTATTTATCGATTACGGATTTAAAAAATGGCTCTCTTACTCGAGATCAAAGGATTGGTTCCTATATCAAGATAAAACCAAATCTGTTTTAAACTTATTTTTTGGAAGAGTTGTTTAACATATTTGAAACATTGAAAACTTGTATGTTGTAATATCGTAAGATTGATTTTCATTAGAGAAGCTCGAAAAATTTAATTGGATGAAGATTTTGTCAAAAACGGATGTTTTTTTTTACGATTAGTTTAATATATGAATTAGGTATCTTCACGTATCTGCTACGATTTTGATCTATCTTTTATATATTTGTGTAAAACATCTTTAATGGATATCTTTATCATTGATTGCAAAAGCTGTTGGAAAATCTAAAAACTTTATTTTTAACATATTTTTTTGGACGATATATATTAACTGTATNAGTTAACAATAAGATATTTAAGATGAGATAAACTTTCATTTCGTTGATCAGAGGGTTAACACCTTCATAAATCGTTGAATCAAATTTGATTCATTCTAACAAGATATGTTTAAATTCAAAAAGTTGATACATTTAAAAATTGTAAGGAAGATACTCTCTATCCTTTGGACGAAGGATGTTTGACATAAAGATGATCAAACTTAAATGTATCGTAAAAAATTAAGATTTTTGTAAGATATAGTTTATGAAGATGTTAAAATATGATTGATATTGCGAACTTGTGAAGAAATGAATTGGAGATTCTTACAGAATGTTTTCAACGTTGATTTATAAATACTTTTTAAAATTAATATGGATCTCGTAAAGGTCATTCGTGGAGGAATAGATTACAAATAACATCGAGTATGATCGATGTTTTGTTCGTATAAAATGATTCAACCTTGATCTTAAAAGAGACGATCAAAATAATAAATAAGAATCGTAATCCGTAAAAATTGATTTTCACCTTCTCTTATGGGGGATAAATGTAATGTTTGATAACGTTTAATATCTTTCCTAGACGATGATAGAGAGCTGAAGTTAAATGTTAAAGTTATGATATATTGAATTTCGATGAATTTACAATACGTTTCAAGAACGTTGATCTTGGAAAATCGTGTGTTCTTTTCATGTTTTTTAAGAATGTACGTTACAAATAATGTAACTTAAATAAGATAAGAGATGTATGGTCTTCCTAGAAGGAGATATCAATTTGAAATACAACCTTTATATATTTTAAGTAGAATAACATCCATCATGAACTAAATATGTTGTTAATTATAGATAACTATGATTCTTTCACCTATAATTTGTATCAGTATTTTTTAGAATTAAAGGTTGAAGTAGTCGTAAGAAAAAATGATTCGATTGATATTCAATGGATCTCAAAATTGTCACCTTCCCATATAGTTATTTCTCCTGGTCCTTGTTCGCCTGAAAAAACTGGTATTTCTAGGCGAGTTATAATGAATTTTTCAGGAAAAATTCCAATACTTGGTGTATGTATCGGTCATCAAGCGATCGGACAGGTTTTTGGCGCTTCGATAGTAAAGGCTAAAAAACCGATCCATGGAAAATCTTCAAAGATATATCATCGCGAACAAGGAGTTCTCAAAGGGATTGAACGATCTTTTATGGTAGCTAGATATCATTCTTTAGTTATCGATCTCAAATCCTTGCCTTCTATTTTAGAGGTTACATCTTGGACGAGGGATGAGTTTGGTGACATCGATGAAATTATGGGGATTCGTCATAAAAGGTTCCCAACAGAAGGGATACAGTATCATCCGGAAAGTATATTGACTGAGAACGGATATAAAATACTGCAGAATTTTATTAATTATTAAACAACAAACTTAACGAAAGAACTGTTCGTAACTTTTATGAATGTTTTATAAAAAACAGGATCCATGATGGAATCTTAAATCGACGTTCAATGTTTCATCATATACTGAGTCAGTTATAATTGGTCTTATGATAAGAGGAAGAGAGAATGTTCGCAGCTCTTGTGTCAATTAGAGATATCAGGTCCATACGAAGATAATTCAATGATACCAGTATCAATACGATCACTATACAGGAAAAATAATCTCCGTTACAACTCGAAGTAATCTTGTTCACTCTGAAAATGATCGGTCTTATCAACAAATTTAACGTTTCTGATAAAGGGTAATTCATGTTTTTTTTCCAGTTGAACAAAATCTTTCCGATTACTATCCAAAAGATTACTTTTCCAAAGTAGGTAAACAATTGAATCAAGCTAATTATCAAAATAGATATTTTGTTGATCAGATGAATATAATTTTCCATCCAAAAAGTAAATATCATGTGAGCGATAACGAACATATACGACGTGATTAGGGAGGATATTTTTTTTTCAAGCAATGTGTTTATTGGAAATATTGAGTATATTTTTTCGTATATGAAATCTGTCGATTTGTAGACGAAATGAAAAAACATGTTTTTAACATTTATATCGTTCCACTGTATCCAGAATCTCAGTAAGAATAAAATAATATAGAATTGAGTGATCGAAGGGATAATAAAATTTAAAAACTGCATGACTTTCTCCGAAGATTTGTAAGATCATATTGTATGATTATTCTATTTCGATAAGAAATAACGATGTTGTACCTACTAAACTTTTTAGAACCCTCTTAGGGTATCATAAAATTTCATATATAACTTCGTTGGAAACAATAATTCTAAAATTTGACAGATACGTATTAACTTTCGTTATTTCATCCAATCTTTGATTGGATTCTCATACAATCCATGCTTTTATTTGGTGAATCTTGTACTTTTAAGATAGCACATTCTTTCAACATATTTTGATATTCTATAAATCACTTGTTGATCTACTCCATCGTTCTACCCATACATGTGACGTATCGTATTTTTGTATTCCTTTTATATGGAAGATCTATCTCGTATGATACTTCTAAATATTTATGAAATCTTTGAAACTTTCCATGAAAGGTATAGCATTTAGTAGCTTTTTCGATGATTTAATTTAAAAAAACTTATAAAAATTCAACTTGACTTTTCGTCATCGTTGATAAAAACGATCGCAATATACTGCGATTGTTGAAGGATAGTAGTGTAATTGAGAAAGGTAAAACTTTTAAATAATCCTTTTGCATTAAGTATTTCCATATTGATTAGAAATTTTACATATATCTATTCCGATTAAGGACGCAGCTTCTTTCCACCTTTCCATGATTGGTGTATGAAAGATGATTTCACTATTTGCTTCAACAGTCAACCAGTTATTTTTCATCATTTCTTTTTCTAACTGTCCATTTTCCCAACCGGAATAACCCAACGCAACTAATGTTTTCTCTGGTTGATTATCTGTCCCAAGACTTTCTAAAATATCTTTTGAAGTTGTAATCATAATCTCATCGGACAATTGTAATGTTGAATTAAATCGTTTTTGAGGAGAATGTAATATGAATCCATGTGCTTCCGCTAAAGGTCCTCCAGAAAAGACGATCTGATTGAGATCTCTTTTCTTTTCTTTCTTAAGAGGTTTAATATTCAAATTATACAATATATTGTTAATTGAAATCTGTTCGATTGGTTTATTGATCATTAATCCCATTGCTCCTTTATCATTATGTTCACAGATATATATCACCGACCTCTGAAAATAAGGATCTACTAACATGGGCATTGCGATAAGGAAATGATTTCGTAAATTCATGTAACTAACTATTTTGATTGTAGTTTATTTTTATAACTGAATTAATTATAAGATTAATTTCACTGCGTATCGTATTTATATTTGACTTTTAATATTAACTTAATCTACAGTATTTCTCATCGATAATTCTAGTTCAATTTCGTCGAACAAAAGTTGAGTAATCGAATATTTATTAATGTGCGACTCAATCTCACGAATGCAGGTTGGACTAGTTATATTGATTTCAATTAATTTATTTCCGATAACATCAATTCCTGCAAAAAATATCCCTTCTTTTTTCAGGAAACATGCTATTTCCTTGGCAATTCTCCAGTCATCTCTTTGTAACGATCTAACTTTTCCGATACCGCCGGATGAAAGGTTAGCCCGGACATTGTTTTCTTTTGGTATTCTAGCGAGACAATATGGAACGACTTTCCCATTGATAATTAGAATTCTTTTATCCCCATTTTTCGTCACATCTGCAACATACTTTTGCATAATACAGAAAACATTTTCTTTTTTCGTAACAGTCTCAATCACGGTTCTTGCATTAAAATTATTTTTATCTAATCTAAATACTGATTCTCCTCCCATTCTTCCAAGAGGTTTAATAACGACATCTTGGTTCTCTTCATAAAAATTAAGTAATTTTTTGTGATCTCTAGAAACTATTGTATTCGGAGTTAAATGAGTAAAAAGATTGGCACAGATTTTTTCGTCATGGTTTCTCAAGCTTTTAGGACGATTAATCACCATAGTTCCATCTCGTTCTGCTCTTTCTAAAATATGTGTTGCATAAATGTACTCCATATTATATGGAGGATCTTTTCTCATCAGAATTACGTTCAGTTTTTTTAATGATATATCTTTTTTTTTATTTATCTCAAACCATCGGTTCTCCCTATCTTCGATATTTTCAATTATTTTAGCAGATCCAAATGGCTCGTTATTAATTAAGTAAATATCTTTGACTTCCATATAATATATTTGATATCTTCTTTTATGTGCCTCTAATAACATTGCAAAACTGCTATCTTTTTTAATATTGATATTTTCGATTGAATCCATAACAATTCCTAACCGAATTGAATCATTCATTTTTATTTCTTCCTTTCTTTGATCATATAGTTGATGAGAATATCACTGAGTATGTCTATAAAGATTCGATAAACTAATTTGACAAGAAGTGATTATATTTTATTTTCAACGATTTATTAAAAATTGTCGAGGTATATTGTAATTATTATTCTGATAAAAAAGATTTGATAGTTCTATTCATTTATTTTCGACTCGAATCGATGTAATGAGAAAATAAACGATTTTTCAAAATGATTACTACATAGTGCAAAGAACGTTGAAATAAGTTAGATGAAAACAATCTTATCATACGAAATATATTTTAGAATTAATACATAAAGTTTGAGATATTAAAAAGGAGAATTTATGGATTCTTTAGAAAAAAGTATTTTTTATGAGCTACAGGAAGCGGAAGTGGTATTAAGAACATTTTCAAATAATATAAAAAATATTACATCCATTAAGAATGCTGCCTTATTGATTTGTAAAGCTTTTCAATCGGGACGTAAGATACTTTCTTGCGGTAATGGAGGATCTCATTGTGATGCAATGCACTTTGCAGAAGAATTAACTGGACGTTATCGAGAACATAGGATTGGATATCCTGCAATATCTATTTCAGATTCCAGCTATATTTCTTGCGTAGCAAACGATTATGGATATGATAAAATCTTTTGTAGATACATCGAATCTATCGGTAAGAAAGGAGATGTTTTATTGGCAATCTCCACCTCTGGAAACTCTAAGAATCTTATCGAAGCGGCTAAACAAGCAAAATCTAAGAATATGGGAATCATCAGTTTAACAGGAAGAGACGGCGGTCAACTTAAAAAACTATCTGACGTAGATATAATGGTATCTCATACTGGATATTCTGACAGAGTTCAAGAAGTACATATTAAAATAATACATATTTTAGTTTATCTGATAGAAAGAGAAATGCGTAAAGGACGACATCATCAAATTGATTGATCTAAATGATTTACTGAACCACAACCGATTTCATCCTTTAAGTTAAAAAAACGAATAGGAGATAGATATGGAACAGCTGAACATCGATCATTGTTTAATGGTATTATGAAAGATCGCAGTTTTATGGTACTGAATAATGTAATATCATCGTGTTTTTAGAATTCTTATTGAAAAGATATCTGTCATTTCAAATATCGAACGATAATTCGAATGAATTATTACATAGAATATCTCTCATAACATAATGAGAAGTTTAACAATGACTTACATATGATTATATGAACTTTGAGATCGAACGGATCAGGAGTTTGATAATGATTTTTAATAAGGATAAAATGAAATCAATTGATTTAGTTTTAGATCAAATTGAAAAACAGTTCGGAAAGGGTTCTATCATGAGATTAGGAGAAGATCGATCCATGAAAATAGAAACGATTTCTACTGGTCTGTTATCTCTTGACGTAGCTTTAGGGGTAGGAGGATTACCATTAGGACGAATCGTTGAAATATACGGTCCAGAGTCATCTGGAAAGACAACATTAACTTTACAAATTATTTCTTCAGCACAAAAAGAAAGGAAAACTTGTGCTTTTATTGATGCTGAACATGCTCTTGATCCATCTTATGCAGAAAGGATAGGGGTGGATGTGAACAACTTGTTATGTTCTCAACCAGATAATGGAGAGCAAGCTTTAGAAATTTGCGATACTTTGATTAAATCTGGAACAGTAGATCTAATCGTTATTGATTCAGTCGCTGCTCTGACTCCAAAAGCTGAAATAGATGGAGAGATAGGAGATTCTCACATCGGTTTAGCAGCTCGACTAATGAGTCAAGCCATGCGTAAATTGGCTAGCAATTTAAAAAATTTTAACGTTTTATTGATTTTTATCAATCAAATTCGAATGAAAATAGGTGTAATGTTCGGTAGTTCAGAAATAACAACAGGAGGAAATGCATTAAAATTTTATGCTTCAGTACGATTAGATATCAGAAAAATAGGTTCTGTTAAGAATGGAGATGAAGTGATTGGTAGTGAGACCAGAGTAAAAGTTGTGAAAAACAAAGTTGCTATACCATTCAAACAAACAGAATTTCAAATCCTTTATGGAAAAGGAATCAATGTTCATGGAGAAATTATTGATCTAGCTGTTCAATATAAACTGATCGAGAAATCCGGATCTTGGTATAGTTACAACGGTAAAAAAATTGGACATGGAAAAATGAACGTATCCGATCGTCTAAAGGATGATATAGAGATTTATTCAGAATTGAACAAAAAATTAAGGAATCTAATTTTTAAAAATCGACAAAATGGTTGAATCAAGACTCTGTGAAGTTGACCAATATAAAATATTGAGCTTATGATAAAGATTAATACTCACAAAATTCGTACAATTTTCTTAAAATTCTTTCAGGAGAAAGGTCATCTAATACTTCCAAGTAGTAGTTTAGTTCCAGATAGAAAAGATTCTTCTCTTCTTTTTACGAATGCTGGAATGAATCAATTTAAAAAAAACTTCTTCGATATTAAAAATTCATCTTGTTCTACAAAAGTAGCAACAGCACAACGTTGTATCCGAGCAGGAGGTAGATTTAATGATTTAGAAAACGTTGGGTATACTGGATCACATCATACTTTGTTTGAAATGTTAGGTAATTTCAGTTTTGGTGATTATTTTAAAGATAAAGCTATTCAATACGCTTGGGAATTGTTGACAAGTAGGAAATGGTTCGATATATGTGAAGATCGTATATTCGTCACTGTATACCATTCAGATGAGGAATCTTACGATATATGGACGAATAAGATTGGAATTTCTAGGAATAATATCTTTAAAATACAAGATTATGACGGTTGCAGGTATCGTTCAGAGAATTTTTGGAAAATGGGAGATACCGGTCTATGCGGTCCGAGCACGGAGGTGTTCTATAATTTCGATAATAAAGGTGAATTCGACGGGTCTTTAGAATCGTTCGAAAGAAATAGAGCAAACCTTTTAGAGATATGGAATATAGTTTTTATACAATTTAACTTGAATAGTTTTAATAGATTAGAACAGCTTCCATATTTTTCAATAGATACAGGAATGGGTTTGGAAAGAATGGCTTCTGTGATACAAAACGTTAGATCAAGTTATCAAATAGACATCTTTCAGAAATTGATAGGTTCTATTCGGAGTTGTTTTTCTGAAGTTAATTTTACACGACATACATTAAAGGTGATATCTGATCACATTCGATCCATTGTCCTGATTATTAACGAGAATATCGTGCCAAGTAACGTTGGAAGGGGATATGTTCTGAGAAAAATTATCAGACGAACTATCAGAAAAGCGTACTTAGATGGTATGAGAGAACCATTTCTGTATAAATTAGTTTATCATGTTAAAGATTTATTTGAAGGTTATTTTCAAGATATCAGTATCGATCAAAAACTTACAGAAGATTTGATAAAAAGAGAGGAGAAACAGTTTTTAAATATCTTGTTGATTGGTATAAATTTGCTAAAAAAATTTTTGAAACAATCAAACTACCGTATCATACATGAAAAAGATATATTTTTTTTGTATGATACGCATGGTCTACCAACTGATATATCTATGAAGATATGTCAAGAATATGGGGTTACGATTGATAAAAACAAGTTACAAAAAACTTAGTTTTTATAAATTCATCGACAACAAATATTCCAGAATAGGAATTGTGGCGTATTACTTTTCGAAAATCGTTTTATAGGATATTATGATTTTTCTGAAAGATTTTCCAAGGTGATAGCGATAAAAAAATGAAGAGTACGTTAGAGATCTGAATGTCAAAGATTAAGGAAAAATTATTTTAGATAGGACTGTTTTTTATCTAGAATCAGGAGGTTAGGGGATTGGAGAAAACTATTCAATAAAAATTTCGAATTTTTTGTGACTAACACGATGATAGAAGAAGATCATATCGTTCTGTTGGATTTGTGATGAATGGTTCAGTGTTTATTAACGATAATTTAACGGTGAAAATAGATTGTTCTCATAGAAAATCAATCAGTATTAATCATTCTGATACCTATTTATTGCGTTCTTCTCTTCGGGAGATATTAGGAAATTTCGTTCTTCAACGAGGTTCTTCGATAAAATCTGATCGTTTAACATTCGATTTTTGTTATGGTTAAAAGATTACAGAAGAACAAACATTTCAGATGGAAGAAATGATCAATTCAAAAATTCTAGAAAACTTGTTAGTCCAAATAGAAGAAAAAGAGAAATTTTTGAATATAGAAAAAAGAACAACCCCATATGTTTTCTAAAAAGAAACGCTATATGAAAAGAATCGAGGATATCGGATTTTCCTGAAGAAAATTGTTGCGGAGCACACGTTGATAGAACCATAGAAATTGGACTTTTTTTTTGATCGATGGAGAATGTGGAATTTCGAAGAATGCAAGGAGAATAGAATCTATCGTTGGAAAAACGCTGTAGCAATGGTACAAAATGACAGAAGAACGATACAAAAGCTTGGAAAAATGTTGCAATCTTGTCCTAAAACAATAGTAAAAAGATTGGATTCTCGTTTAAGAAATTCCAAAGGAATAAAGAATTCATATATAAAAGTGAAAAAAATATTAGAAAATCGTACTATAGATGATCTAATTAAAAAATTTACAATCATTCAAGAAAAAGTTTACTTTCTTGAAAAAATTAGAAGATTTTAACAACTCATAAGTTAAAGATATCATGGTTCATTTAGTGAAAAAAAATATACCCTTCCATAGCTCTTTTATTTTCAAAGGAAGAAAAAAGAATATACTTATCGATTGGAATTAGCAAAGAACTATCTAGAATAATTCAGGAAAAAAGTTGGCTTTTTTATTACTGAAAGATTATCAAACTGGAAAGGAGGAGATCGTTTAGCTCAAATTAGTGCGGATGAATTTAATGAAGATGAAGGTGTACTTTCGTGTTCTCTTTCCACTTTGGTAAAGAAGTGGATCGTTTCCAATCATTTAACAGAACTAGAAGATATTTAACCGTCGACATCATTTTTTAAGATAAAATATGAAATTTGGAATGTTAATTCCTACTTATCGCATCAAGCTTAATCAAGTAGATTAAAATAAATTGATCATATAATTCTCAAGAGGAAAAAAGGATGCTTATTTTGACTCGTAAAATTGGCGAAACTCTTACGATAGGTGATGAAATCAAGATTACAGTTCTTGGTATAAAGGGTAACCAGGTGAGAGTCGGTATTAGTGCTCCAAAGAGCATACCGGTGCATAGAGAAGAAATCTATCAAAAGATCCAATCTGAAAGAAAAATGAAATAGTTCGCACAGATTGGTTCGTTTCGATTTTGAAAAATTCAAGATTAAATAAAGGTTCTTGGTGTAACTTATATCCTATAGTTTTTAAATTCATTGAGATCACTTTTTAATTTATAGGTGGTTTAACCATCTCATAGAGCATGTTGGTGAGATGACCGAGAGGATTAAGGTGCTCTCCTGCTAAGAGAGTATGTTTAAAATACATCGAGGGTTCGAATCCCTCTCTCACCGTGTTTGAATTTCATGCATCCATAGCTTAGTTGGAAAGAGCACTCGGCTACGAACCGAGAGGTCGGAGGTTCAAATCCTTCTGGATGCGAGATGTATTCATAATTTTTAATTTTTCTGAACTTATAGAAAGTCAGTATATTTTCAAAATGGATCTCCCTGATATATCAGAAAAACTGCTTCTTCTTAAGAAATTTCCTAACGTATTGTTCGGATTACGTAGAGGAATTGAAAGAGAAACTCTGAGAATTACTCCCGATGGAGAAATTTCGCACTCCTCACATCCAAGAGGTCTGGGAAAGTCTTTAACACATCCATGGATCACAACTGACTTTGCAGAATCTCTTCTTGAGTTTATTACTCCAGCACACCATGATATTAAATACATATTAAAATTTTTAAGGGATCTTCATCGCTTTACTTTAAAAAATCTTGATGATGAACTGATATGGCCGATGAGTATGCCATGTTTTCTGAGGGATGAATCTAATATTAATTTAGCAAGGTATGGAATTTCCAATTTAGCGAAGTTCAAAATGTTGTATCGAGTAGGACTGAAAAATCGATACGGATCTTCGATGCAAGTTATTTCTGGAATACACTACAATTTTTCGTTTTCTCTAAATTTTTGGAAATTGTTGTTAAGTTCACAAGATGAAAGAAACCGATTAGAGAAAGTTTCAGATGGATATTTTAGGATAATCCGAAACTATTATAAATTTGGATGGGTGATACCATATTTGTTCGGAGCATCTCCATGTATATTGAGATCTTTTATCAAAGAAGATATCTTTTCGATGAAATGCGGAAAGGAAGATACATATTATCTACCATACGCAACTTCCTTGCGATTGAGCGATATTGGATACACTGGAAAATGTCAGAACAAAATTGAAATTGAAATAAACGGATTGCAAGATTACATCCGATCGATCAAAAAGGCTTTAAATAAACCTCATCCTAAATTTGTCAACTTAGGACTAAAGGATAAATTAGGAAAACCTTTACAGTTGAACACTAATGTCTTACAAATAGAAGATGAACTGTATTCAACAATAAGACCTAAAAGATCCATAGTACCAGGAGAATCTTATATCGATTCGATTTTAGAAAAAGGGATAGAATATCTCGAGATCAGATCCCTAGATATTAATCCTTTTACCGCAATAGGAATACATGAAAAACAAATTTTTTTCTTAGACCTCTTTTTGATATGGTGTGCTTTGGCTGAATCTCCTTTTATGAACACGAAAGATCTTTATCTTTGTAAAAATAATTGGAAAGAAGTTGTTCTACATGGTAGAAAACCAGGTCATAGAATCTTAGTAAACAACATTTCAACTTCTATCAAAGAAATAGGAAACGACCTTTTCGATGAGTTCACAAAAATTGCTGACGTACTAACGCATGTATTTTGTTCTAAAAAATATAAGGTCGTTTGCAACGAACTTAGATTGATGTTTGACAATCCAGAACTCACCTATTCTGGAAAGATGATGAATTTGATGGTTAACGATGGGATGTTAAAATACGGTTTAGATCTAGCCAGAATGTATCAGAAAGAATTAAAAAAAGAACATTTTGAGATTATTTCAGATCGAGATTTTGAAAAAATGAGAAAATTTTCCATTAGAAGACAAAAGGAAATCGAAGAATCAGACCAAATCAGTTTCGAAAGGTATTTAAAAAATAAGATGAAACAATACTTTGTTTGAAGCATATCCTTTCAAGGTCAAAGGATAAAGTGATACAGTAAAATACTATTTTTTGATTCCTAATGGATCGATTTCTTCTGAATAACATAGCTAAAGAACCAATTAAACGATTTTATTTGTTCAAAGTTTAATTTATTAAACCAAATGTATGTTTGAAAATCTTACTAAAAATTTCACAGATCTTTTTGAAAAAATTAGAAAGCGAGGAAAGTTCACAAAGCATCTTTCAAAAGATTCTTTGAAACGAGTTAGAGATCTTTTGATCGACTCAGATGTCTCTGTCCTTGTAGCAAAAAAGATCGTTCAAAAAATTGAAAAGGAGATTTCTAAAAGAAAGATATATGAGAGTTTTAATCCAGATAAAAATTTCGTCAAAATCGTTCAAAAAGTTCTCGTTCAGATAATCGGGGAGAAGTTCGATCCAATTAGATTATCGAAAAACGAAGATCTCATAATATTGATGGTTGGATCGAAAGGATCTGGAAAGACAACCACGACGGCTAAATTGGGAAGAGTGTTGAGAGAAACATATAATAAGAAAGTGTTGTTGGCATCTACCGATGTTTTACGTCCAGCGGCTTTCGAACAACTTAAGAAGTTATCAAGCTTCTGATCTGGATTTTTTTGATTTCGATCGCTCAAAAAATTCTGCTGATTTAGCTAAACTCGCTATTTCTCATTTTAAATCTGGCGATTATGATGCATTGATCGTCGATACTATGGGATGCATGCATACTGATTTAAAGAAAATGATGGAAATCAAAAAAATTCATGGAATCGTGCATCCATCAGAAACCTTTTTTGTTGTAGATTCCATGATCGGTCAAGATATAATCAATTCATCAAAGGTATTCAACGAAATGTTTTCCTTAACTGGAATCGTTCTTACAAAAATGGATGGAGATTCTAGAGGTGGATGTGCCTTATCGATTAAAGAGATTACTGGGAAACCAATAGCTTTTTTAGGAACTGGGGAAAATGTCAAATCGATGGAAGGGTTTCATCCACACAAAATAGTTTCAAGAATCTTAGGAAAAGAAGATATATCCTCGTTGATGGACGATATTAAGAAAGAATTTTCTATAAATTTTCAAAAAAATATCTTTCAAAAATCTCAGAAGAACGTATACAAATTCAATTTAAACGATCTTTTAGAACAGTTAAATTATATTAGTAGTGCTGATAATATTAAGAGAATTTTAGAAAGAATTCCGCATGTAGGATACGGTCTTAACAAGTTTACTAAAGATATGGATGAAACCTTCTTTAAGAAGATGAGAGCGATCATTCAGTCAATGACTTATGAAGAAAGGAGCAATCCAGAAATTATTAAAGGTTCCAGAAAAAAGAGAATTTCTTTCGGATCCGGAACAAAAATACAAGAAGTAAATTTTCTGTTGAAAAAATTTCAGGAAATTAAAAGAATTGAAAAAAGTTTAAGAAAGAGAAAATTTTTAAGTTCATAAGAAAAGAGGTAGAAAATGGTGACCATTCGACTTTCTAGATTTGGAAGAAAGAGAAATCCTTTTTACAAGATAGTTGTTACTGATAGTAGATGTGTTAGTAGGGGATCTTTCATAGAGAAGATAGGTTTTTTTAACCCATTTTCTTTGAAGAAGAAGGATCTATTTCAAATAGATGTAGACCGATTGACATACTGGAGGAACAACGGTGCGAAACTCTCGAAGAGAGTTAAATGGATCCTTAAATCTGTGAAAGGTAATTAGAAAGCTCTATCAGATTTTTCTAAAATCACGGAAGATCGTAGAAATTAGATCAAGATTATTTGAAATAGGCGATTTTGTTGTATCTTTTTATAAATTCATAAATGTTGTTTTTCTCAATGATTATAAAGTTTTTAGGACGATCATCGATTTACAACGTTATTCTCAAGGTTGATTATTGTCGAAATATACGGTTCAAAGATCAACTTCTCCAGATACAGAGTTAGAACAAATTTTAAAAATCGATAAAAATAAATGAAGATTGGTATCATCAGCTTATTTCCAGAGATGTTTTCATCGATCATTAGATTTGGAATCATCCGTCAAGCTATCAAAAAAAAGTTGCTGAAGTTATACTTTTATGACCTTAAAGATCAATGTAGAAAATATAGAAATATCGATGATCGTCCATACGGAGGGGGATATGGCACTGTAATTATGGCTGATCCGGTTGTTAAATCGATACAATTAGCAAAAGAAATGATAGGAGATGAATCAAGAATTCTATACCTTTCCCCTCAGGGAAGGGTTCTCGAACAGAATAGCATTCGAACTTTTTTAGATGAACGAGGATTCATTCTAATATGTGGAAGATACAGAGGTATGGATGAAAGAGTTATTCAAAATGAGATCCATGAAGAATGGTCGATCGGAGATTACATACTAAGTTGTGGAGAATTTGCAGCCATGGTCGTAATCGATTCTGTAGCAAGATTAATTCCAGGTGTAGTAAATTGTCAAAAATCTATTGATAGGGATTCCTTTTCGAATGGGCTTCTGGATCATCCACATTACACGAGACCGAAAACGATATTTGGTCTGGATGTTCCTTCTGTTTTACTATCTGGAAATCATCAAAGAATTAAGGTATGGAGAGAAAAACAGTCTCTCGGTCAAACTTGGCTAAAACGACCGGAATTATTGAAGAAGATTCATCTCACTCAAAGACAGAAACTTTTGTTAAATTCGTTTCAAAAAGAATACAAAGACAAAGAACATTAATTTTTCATCAGCAAGAATACTTTATCTATCAAAACATGAAGAATATTATTCAAGAAATAGAAGAATCACAAATGAAAAGTGACCTTATCGATTGTAGAGCAGGAGATACGGTAGAAATTTTAAGTTGGGTAAAAGAAAACAATAAAAGAAGATTACAATCATTCGAGGGGATCATTATCTCAATTAAAAACAAAGGATTACAATCAAGTTACACAGTTAGAAAAATATCTCAAGGAGAAGGAGTAGAAAAAGTATTTCAGATCCATTCTCCCGTTGTTGAAAAGATCATAATGAAACGTTTAGGAAATGTTAGAAAATCTAAGTTATATTTCTTAAGGAATAAGAAAGGAAAATCCGCAAAAATCAAAGAGAACATCAACAAAAGAAGAAGATTAACATCTTTAAGGACAAACAACTCTCACCGCAAAATATTATAGCAGATTATTTTTGACAAAATACTGTTGACAGCATCTTGACGCTACCTTTTAGGTCACAGATCTGTTGTTTACTTTTTTGAACAATATCTCGATTATCATTGACCTACTTTAAGGTGATTAAGGATGTCATGTTCTACTGTCTAATTTTTTACAGGTTTCTTAAATAACTTGGGTTGATTCATCAGATATCGTCTTCGTAGTACAAATGAAAGCGTTATGATTGTTAAAATCTGTCCGTAAATTTTCAACAACGTTGCTAAGTTCGATCGTTTTCTCTTTAATAGGAATTGAATACTAATGTGAGAGCAGAACATAATAGAACGATTCCTTATGAAAGATCTTAGAAGTTTCAGATATGGAAGGTAGAATTTCTCAAGAGAATATTTCTATTAAATATACGAAATCGTCATATTTTTATATTTTTTTAGAACATCTTTCAGAAGGATCAAATCCTATTTTTTTAAAAAATGTTTTACGACTAGAAACACGAGATGTTATTCTTGTTTCTAGACGCTTAAGATGATGGTAGCAGTTTTTTGTAAACGTTAAATCGACGTAAAAACTGCATCGTATGCTGTAATTACAAACATCGATTTTTCTTTTGATTTCTTAAAAAGAAGAAATATTTTTTATAATCAGTTTAATTCTTATAAGATAGAGAAAATCACATAGAAAAACATACGATGCATACTATTCATAAGTATATATCTTCAGCATAGTTAATACGATGAAACGTCCTCAATGAAAATCAAAATCAAGATAAGTCCGCTGTCGTATCCTAAAAGGATCGATAAAGTCATTTACGAACATCTGATAAATTATTCTCGGTCAGATATTAAAAGATGGATCATAAAAAAAAAAGTTTACGTTAATCAAGTTCTAATAGATAAACCAAGCACCAAACTCTCGGGGAGAGAATGCATCCTAATCGAAGATATAGAAAATAGTAAGGAAGAATATTATCCTAAGAATATTCCATTAAATGTCGTTCATGAGGATGGATCAATTATTGTGATAGATAAACAACACAATCTTTGTGTCCATCCAGGAAAAGATCACGAACAAGATACCTTATTGAACGCTCTAATACACCATTTTCCGAAATTAAAGGATGTTCCAAGGGCTGGGATTGTACATAGGTTAGATAAAGATACTAGCGGACTAATGATCGTTGCTAAAAGTAGTCATATCCAAAATCAATTGATGAAACTTTTTAAAATAAAAAAAGTTAGAAAAGAGTACGAAGCTGTAGTTTACGGTAACATCAATATCCATGGAACAATAGATCAGCCCATCGGAAGACATCCTGTAGATAGAAGAAAAAACTTTGTCTGTCGTTTCGGAAAAAAATCCAGGACTCAATATTATGTTGAAGAAAACTTTAACGGATTTACAAGGTTAACTTTATCATTAGAATCAGGAAGACGTCATCAAGCCAGAGTGCATATGAAATATATTAATCATCCAATCGTCGGCGATCCTCTGTACCATGATAAAAAGCTTTCAAAAATGAAAAAAAATCATATAAGCAATTCAGTAAAAGTTGAACATATCATATCTAGACAAGCTTTACACGCTAAGAAGCTTAGCATACTACATCCAACTTTAAAAAAGATGATCACTTGGAAATCAGACGTACCTAAAGATATCACGCACCTTGTTCATACACTGCGTGAAAATAAAAAACTATGAAATCACCTACATCTTATATCGATTTTCATAATCGTTGAATGAAGAAACGATGATTTCTTCATATTTTATTTAATCACCGTTAAAACTTTCGCGTATCGTATAGGAAATTGAAAGTTGCACGAAACTGTTCTCAAAAAAATTAATTCAAGATTTTGAAATATTTATAATATGAACGAGATTTAATGATCTCTAATGAGAGATGTTGAAGAGGTCAGACCGACTTACAAAAATACTAAAGCGATAAATATCTCATTGATAAATTTTGAAGAGATGACATAAACCTGTAAAAAATTAAATACTCACGATTGAAAACGGTGATTTATATGGGAACAAAAGGATAATAAGTTATCAATAAATAGATTCCAATGAACAGCAAGATATCTTATACTATAACTGTATAAGATAATAAATTGTATTACCATTTGATCCTGCTAAAGATTTTACTTTTTATTACAAAAGATGAATTCATGTTCAGATGTTCTAACAAAATGTAGAAACAAGAAGCAATCGATATTTTTCTTACTAATTAAACAGAATTAGAAGAGCTCTTTAAAAATCTATGTGAACACTTGTAGTAATCAAGATAAGGAAAGAGTTAAATTAATTTGATCACAAAGGTGTTTCGTCTACATGTTGTATAAAAAGACGATAGAGGTTTCTCGTTCAATTAACTATACTTGAACTTTCATTCAATTGAAGAGTTTGATCATGGCTCAGATTGAACGCTGGCGGCAAGCCTAACACATGCAAGTCGTGCGGAATGGTGTAAACCATTTAGCGGCGTACGGGTGAGTAAAATATGGGAATCTGCCTGAAGAAGGGGGATAACTGTCGGAAACGACAGCTAATACCGCGTAAGCTCTCGGAGAGGAAGCTTTTCAAGAGGAAAGTGGGGGATACACCGTGTAAACGGTGTACCTCACGTCTTCAGATGAGCCCATACGAGATTAGCTAGTAGGTCGGGTAAATGCCTACCTAGGCGACAATCTCTAGCTGGTCTGAGAGGACGATCAGCCACACTGGGACTGAGATACGGCCCAGACTCCTACGGGAGGCAGCAGTGGGGAATATTGCACAATGGGCGAAAGCTTGATGCAGCTATGCCGCGTGTATGAAGAAGGCCTTAGGGTTGTAAAGTACTTTCAGTTGTGAAGAAAACGATGAAGATAACACCTTCATCGAATGACGTTAGCAACAGAAGAAGCACCGGCT
>NZ_CP012839.1:536352-536877 GCF_002073895.1 Candidatus Riesia pediculischaeffi
GCGAGCGTTAATCGGAATTACTGGGCGTAAAGGGCACGCAGGTGGTAGATTAAGTTGATTTGTGAAATCCCTGAGCTTAACTCAGGAAAGCATTCAAAACTGATCTACTAGAGTCTTGTAGAGGGGAATAGAATTCCATGTGTAGCGGTGAAATGCGTAGAGATATGGAGGAATACCGATGGCGAAGGCAATTCCCTGGACAAAGACTGACACTCATGTGCGAAAGCATGGGGAGCAAACAGGATTAGATACCCTGGTAGTCCATGCTGTAAACGATGTCGATTAGGAGGTTGTCACGATCAAGTGATGGCTTCCGAAGCTAACGCGTTAAATCGACCGTCTGGGGAGTACGGCCGCAAGGTTAAAACTCAAATGAATTGACGGGGGCCCGCACAAGCGGTGGAGCATGTGGTTTAATTCGATGCAACGCGAAAAACCTTACCTACTCTTGACATCCAGAGAGATCTGCAGAGATGTAGATGTGCCTTAGGGAACTCTGAGACAGGTGCTGCATGGCTGTCGTCA
>NZ_CP012839.1:536921-538888 GCF_002073895.1 Candidatus Riesia pediculischaeffi
GAGCGCAACCCTTGTTCTTTGTTGCCATCGATTCGGTCGGGAACTCAAAGAAGACTGCCGGTGATGAACCGGAGGAAGGAGAGGACGACGTCAAGTCATCATGGCCCTTACGAGTAGGGCTACACACGTGCTACAATGGCGTATACAGAGAGAAGCGAACTTGCAAAAGAGAGCCAAACTAAGAAAGTACGTCACAGTCCGGATTGGAGTCTGCAACTCGACTCCATGAAGTAGGAATCGCTAGTAATCGCGAATCAGCATGTCGCGGTGAATACGTTCTCGGGCCTTGTACACACCGCCCGTCACACCATGGAAGTGGGTTGTAAAAGAAGCAGGTATCTTTAACCTATTCGTAGGATAGAGCCTACCACTTTATGATTCATGACTGGGGTGAAGTCGTAACAAGGTAACCGTAGGGGAACCTGTGGTTGGATCACCTCCTTAAAGATGCGCAGGTGTTCGCATTTAATATCGAAGGCTTGTAGCTCAGCGGTTAGAGCACACCCCTGATAAGGGTGAGGTCGGTGGTTCAAATCCACTCAAGCCTAATCTAGAAGTTTCATAATCTTTATGGGGCTATAGCTCAAAAGGTAGAGCACCTGTTTTGCACACAGGAGGTCAGCGGTTCGATTCCGCTTAGCTCCATTGCTCTTTTAAAATCGAATGTGAAACAAGCTAAATCTCGTCAAATCGTAAAGAATTTGACGAGATTATATATTCTCATCTTGATCTGAAGGATGAAGTTGAAACATTCTTCTTTCAGTTGTGAAGGTTAGATGAACAAGCGTATTCGGTGGATGCCTTGGCAATCAGAGGCGAAGAAGGACGTGCTAATCTGCGAAAAGCGTCGATGAGCTGATAAGAAGCGTTTAATCGGCGATATCCGAATGGGGAAACCCAACTAAACGAAGTTATCGTACGATGAATAAATAGTCGTGCGAGGCAAACCGGGGAGAACTGAAACATCTTAGTACCCCGAGGAAAAGAAATCAAATGAGATTCCCTGAGTAGTGGCGAGCGAAACGGGAGAAGCCCAAGAACAAAGTTCGATATCGGTTTTTAAGAGAATGATCTTGGAAAAGACAGTCATAGAGGGTGATGACCCCGTATCTGAAAAGATCCGATATCTGGTTCGAAGAGTAGGACGGGACACGTACATCCTGTCTGAAGATGGGGGGACCATCCTCCAAGGCTAAATACTACTGATTGACCGATAGTGAACTAGTACCGTGAGGGAAAGGTGAAAAGAACCCCGGTTAGGGGAGTGAAATAGAACCTGAAACCGTATACGTACAAGCAGTAGGAGTCTAAATAATTTAGATGACTGCGTACCTTTTGTATAATGGGTCAGCGACTTATATTCTGCAGCGAGGTTAACTTCATAAGGGAGCCGTAGGGAAACCGAGTCTTAACCGGCGATAGAGTTGTAGGATATAGACCCGAAACCCGGTGATCTAGCCATGAGCAGGTTGAAGGTTAGGTAACTCTAACTGGAGGACCGAACCGACTAATGTTGAAAAATTAGCGGATGACTTGTGGTTAGGGGTGAAAGGCCAATCAAACCGGGAGATAGCTGGTTCTCCCCGAAAGCTATTTAGGTAGCGCCTCGTATGATTTCTGTTGGGGGTAGAGCACTGTTTCGGCTAGAGGGACAGAAATGTCTGCTTATCCGATGCAAACTACGAATACCGATAGATCGAATACGGGAGACACACGGCGGGTGCGAACGTCCGTCGTGGAAAGGGAAACAACCCAGATCATCAGATAAGGTCCCAAAATTATGATTAAGTGGAGAACGAAGTGGGATAGCATAGACAGCCAGGATGTTGGCTTAGAAGCAGCCATCATTTAAAGAAAGCGTAACAGCTCACTGGTCAAGTTGTCCTGCGCGGAAGATATAACGGGGCTTAAATCATATACCGAAGCTATGACAGCAGGTGTAGTTTCGACCTGCTGGGTAGGGGAGC
>NZ_CP012839.1:538935-540085 GCF_002073895.1 Candidatus Riesia pediculischaeffi
TGGAGGTATCAGAAGTGCGAATGCTGACATGAGTAACGATAAAGCTGGTGAAAAACCAGCTCGCCGAAAAACCAAGGGTTCCTGTCCAACGCTAATCGTGGCAGGGTTAGTCGATCCCTAAGGCGAGGCTGAAAAGCGTAGTCGATGGAAAACTGGTTAATATTCCTGTACTGAATATCGATTTCGATGTGGGAACGGAGTAGGATAGACTATCCGAGCGTAGGTTGTCTCGGTTTAAACGTATAAGTGGGTCGTATAGGAAAATCCGTACGATCGTCACACAAAGGCGTGAATACGATTACATCAGTAATGAAGTAGTTGATTCCAACTCCCGAGAAAATCCTCTAAGATATAATTGATCTTCAATCGTACCTCAAACCGACACAGGTGGTTAAGTAGAGAATACTAAGGCGCTTGAGAGAACTCAGGTGAAGGAACTAGGCAAAATAGTGCCGTAACTTCGGGAGAAGGCACGCTGAAATTGGTGATAGATCGCGCATCTTTAGCCGAGATCAGCCGAAGATACCAGCTGGCTGCAACTGTTTATTAAAAACATAGCACTGTGCAAACACGTAAGTGGAAGTATACGGTGTGAAGCCTGCCCGGTGCTGGAAGGTCAATTGATGAAGTAAGCGTAAGCGAAGCTTCTGATCGAAGCCCCAGTGAACGGCGGCCGTAACTATAACGGTCCTAAGGTAGCGAAATTCCTTGTCGGGTAAGTTCCGACCTGCACGAATGGCGTAATGATGGCCAGACTGTCNNNNCCNGANNNTCTCCACCTGAGACTCAGTGAAATTGAAATTGCTGTGAAGATGCAGTGTACCCGCGACAAGACGGAAAGACCCCGTGAACCTTTACTATAGCTTGATATTGAACATTGAATGTTGCTGTGTAGGATAGGTGGGAGGCTGAGAAACATGGACGCTAGTCCATGTGGAGCCGTCGTTGAAATACCACCCTGAAACGTTTTGTGTTCTAACTTAGACCCGTCATCCGGGCCGAGGACAATGTCTGGTGGGTAGTTTGACTGGGGTGGTCTCCTCCTAAAGAGTAACGGAGGAGTACAAAGGTTGGCTAATTACGGTCGGAAATCGTAAGGTTAGTGCAAAGGCATAAGCCAGCTTAACTGCGAGCGTGACGACGCGAGCAG
>NZ_CP012839.1:540136-566667 GCF_002073895.1 Candidatus Riesia pediculischaeffi
GATAAAAGGTACTCCGGGGATAACAGGCTAATACCGCCCAAGAGTTCACATCGACGGCGGTGTTTGGCACCTCGATGTCGGCTCATCACATCCTGGGGCTGAAGCAGGTCCCAAGGGTATGGCTGTTCGCCATTTAAAGTGGTACGCGAGCTGGGTTTAGAACGTCGTGAGACAGTTCGGTCCCTATCTGTCGTGGGCGTAGGAAGATTGAGAAGAGCTGCTCCTAGTACGAGAGGACCGGAGTGGACACACCTATGGTGTTCAGGTTGTCGTGCCAACGGCATCGCCTGGTAGCTAAGTGTGGTCGAGATAACCGCTGAAAGCATATAAGCGGGAAACTTACTTCAAGATTAATCTTCCCAGACTCGAGAGAGTCTCTTAAGGAACGTTCGAGACTAGGACGTAGATAGGCTGGATGTGTAAGCGTAGCGATGCGTTGAGCTAACCAGTACTAATGATCCGAGAGATCTATTCCAACTGTTGAAGATGTCAAACGATTCGAATATATTCGGTAAAGATAGCTTGTTTTACAAAGATTTTAATCCGCATATAACGGTCTTTGCTTTTGTCCGGCAGCGATGACGCGATGGAACCACCTGAACATGATTTATCCATTCCGAACTCAGAAGTGAAACTTCGTGGTGCCGATGGTAGTGTAGTCTCTATGCGAGAGTAGGAAACTGCTGGACATACTTTTCGATGTGAAAGGAATGAGGTATGTTTTTTTTATTTTTGGGTGGATTGAAAAGATCGCGTACATTGTTGATAATACAAAACCTTATGATAGAGATCTTTATTTATCTGTAGGAATATCTGTCGATGAATAGTAATGTTCAATATGTTGTTTATAGAATATCTGATATATATCAAAGGAAATGTGTTCATTTAACAAGATAACTTATGTTTTGTTAATCATACTTTTAAGATTGCAGATTTTGTTGTGGTATGGGAAGAATGGAATTATCGAGAGAGATGTTCTACAAAGGGAAGTGCAGTGTATTACGATGAAAAATTATTCGATCAAAGATAGAACATCTTCTATAGGTTAATCGATTTTAAATTTATAGTTTGATCTGATTTCATCGTTCTTTTTATGAAAGACATAGCATCAGATATTTTTTCAAGTACGATCAACGGTACGTTTACATTATTTACGAAAAAAAAATATGAGTTATTTTAATGATGTTAAAGAATCATCCAATAAAGATAGCAGTCGTTATACCGGCGGCAGGAAGAGGGGTCCGAATGAATTTGGGATTTCCGAAACAGTATTGCAAGATTGGAGAAAAGACGATGATCGAGCACACTTTGTCCATTTTTCTAGATCGTCCAGAGATCTCTAAGATAATAGTTTGTATTATGGATGATGATTATTTATTTAGAGACTTGAATATCTCGAGAGAACCTTGTGTTCAAGTTGTTGTTGGAGGAAAAAAAAGGGTATATTCTGTTCTATCGGGGTTAAACCACTTACTAAAATCGTCTTTTGATAGATTTTTAACATGGGTGATCATACATGATGCATCTCGACCTTGTCTGAGAAGATCTGATCTAGAAAAAGTTGTCAGATTCATCTTTAAGAACGCAGGTTCTACGATTTGTGGTGGTATCTTAGCCAATCCTGTAATCAATACGATCAAGAGATCAACTTTTAAAAGTGGAAATATAATAGAGGGTACTCTGGATAGAAAACATTTATGGAATGCTATGACTCCGCAGTTTTTTCCTTTATATCTGATACAAAAATGTATCGTTTATTCTTTGTCTAGGAACGTCATCATCACCGATGATTCTTCTGCAATGGAACTTTGTGGATATCATCCTGAGATTATTGTAGGTCAATCAGATAACTTGAAAGTAACCATAGAAGAAGATTTAAAATTGGCCCATTTTTACCTATACGATGATGATCGTAGAACGTTCAGATCATGAGAATTGGACATGGTTTTGATGTACATAGGTTTGAAGGTAATGGACCGATCTTGTTGGGTGGTGTGTCTTTACCTTGTCTTAAGGGTGTATCATCTCATTCTGATGGAGATATATTGTTACATGCCGTAATTGATTCTATATTAGGAGCTGCTGGCATGGGTGATATCGGGGTGTATTTCTCTGACGATGATGCAAGGTTTAAAGGAATCAGTAGCAGGGTTCTTCTACGAAGAATCTGGAAGAAAGTTAGGAGGATGTATAAGATTGGAAACATCGATGTAACCATAATCGCCGATTTTCCAAAGATTCGAATGCATACTGAAAGAATGAAGGAGAATATATCTCTCGATCTTAGTTGTTCTGTGGATGATATCAACATCAAATCGACAACTACAGAAAACATCGGTTTCTTTAAAAAAGAGATGGGAATCGCTTGTGAAGCGGTCGTTTTGCTTGAAAAACTTTAGTTGTGAATAACATTTTATAAGATAACGATTATTCAAAATATGAGATGATTGAATGATTCATACTTTTCTCAAGATGATCTCGTCGAAATCTGTTTTTGACATGAATCTACAACATCTTTTGTACTAAACAGCAACGCTATATACACGTTATTTTGCAAGGATGTTCGACGATCCGGTATGTTTTATTCGATCTCATGAAATATAAAGATAAAAAAGTTTTTTCTGAAAAAATCATCGATTGGTACCTCTCGATAGAGAGGAGATCTCTACCATGGAATCAGGATAAATCGATCTACAAGGTATGGGTATCCGAAATCATGTTGCAAAGAACAAGAGCATCTTCTGTGATTCCTTATTTTAACCGGTTCATAAGAAGGTTTCCTGATGTTCAGTCGATAGCCGATTCGAGCGTAGATGAGGTATTATACTATTGGTCTGGTTTAGGATATTATGCAAGGGCTAGGAATATGTATAAAACTGCTAAGGAGATCGTCAGAAGATTTAATGGAACCTTTCCAACCAACTTTAAACAGATTAATACGTTTCCCGGTATAGGAAGATCTACTGCTGGTGCAATTTTGTCTATTTCAAAGGATCTACCGTTTCCTGTGTTGGATTCTAACGTGAAGAGAGTTTTGATACGATTTTTAGGGTTACAAGATGTTCCTACAAGGGAGTCTGAGGACAAATTATGGTGCACCGTAAGTAATTTGGTTCCGAAAACGAATTCTGGAAAGTTCAATCAGGCAATGATGGAGTTAGGATCAGAAATTTGTCTACCTTTAAAAAAACCGATCTGTAACAGGTGTCCATTAGTGGACGAATGTATTTCTTCTTATTCAAACAATTCGTCGAAAAAATTATCACCTTCGTTGAGTAAAAAAAATAAATTTAAGAATAGGAATATCTGGTTCCTCATATTGAGGAGAATGAACTTTTTCTTTCTAAAAAGGGTTTCTTATGGGAGGTTGTGGAAAGGATTGTATATATTTCCAAAATTTTCCTCGATCGATCTATTGAAGCAATTTTTGACGGAAAAAAAATTGTATGATTCGGTAAATGAGATCATCGAGTTAAATGCTATCTCACATTGCTTTAGCAATGTCAGATTGAAAATATTCCCGATACAATTAGATATCAAAAATTTAGAAGGATTCTCAAACTTTATGGAAGATGACGAAATATGGTATGATGGGAGTCATCAGAAGATAGGAATTCCGAAACCGGTACATCTTCTGATGAGACAAATTGGTCACTTTTAGAGGAACGATTTTACTGTAAATATTAGAAATGTCTAAAATATACTGTAGGTTTTTTAAAAAAGAATTGACTCAACTGGACAGTCAACCGTTTCCAGGAAAACTTGGAGAACGAGTTTTGAAGGAAATATCAAAGGAAGCTTGGAATCTCTGGATGGTTCGACAGACCAACTTGATCAATGAGAATAGAATGGATACATCCTCTATCAAGGATAGGATGGTGATTATGCAAGAGATGAAAAATTTTCTTTTTTCTGATCAATCAGGGAAATCTCATATCCCATTTTAGGACGGTATCCTTTTGGATCATCGACGATAAATTTAGTCTCACTTTATGTAATCACGTTATGAACAATAGAAATATCGATGATACGGTCGATAACGACAACAATATGTTTTCTAAAGAGTTGAACGTATTTCGTGAGAAACTTCCGAACGTTTTGATCGGTACGATAGCTCTCATCAAGAAGATCGCCGCTAAGATTCACTGCTCTTTAAATCTTTTAGATGAGATTAGATCCTCAGCGATCATCCGTGCTTCGGAGGAAATAATAGAGAATAAACATGAAGACAAGTTCTTTTTGACAGTTTGGCAGATGGGTTCTGGAACTCAAACTAATATGAGCGTGAATCAAGTAATTTCCGATAGCAAATCAGATCATACTTTCAAAAGGTGGATCATCTAATAATAAAGTTCATCCTATAGATCACGTCAACAAAGGTCAAAGTTCCAATGACGTATTTTTAAGTGCCATGCATATCTCTTCTTTTCTATCTATTAAGAGGAGCTTATTACCCAGCATAAAAACTCTAACAGATGCTCTTAAAGAGCAATCTATGAGATTTCGCAAAATTATCAAGGTAGGACGTACTCATCTACAAGATGCGGTACCAATTACTTTGGGTCAGGAGATATCAGCTTGGTCTGCCTCTTTATCGAACCATCTAAAAAATTTGCAAGGATCTATTGTAGATTTGCTTGAGCTTCCAATCGGAGGAACTGCGGTTGGAACAGGAGTTAATTGTTTTTATGGTTTTGATAGAATGATGGTTGATGAGATCTCCAATGTCTTACATGAAAATTTCCTGGTATCTCGCAATAAATTTGAGTCGATATCAACTTGCAATGCTATGGTGAGTGTACATAGCGTACTGAAATGTTTAGCGATATCGATGATGAAGATATCTAACGATATCAGGCTTCTTTCGTCCGGTCCGAGATGTGGGATAGGAGAAATTCATATCCCAAATAACGAACCTGGTAGTTCTATCATGCCTGGAAAGATGAATCCTACTCAATGCGAGATAATGAACATGATTTGCGCTCAAGTTTTAGGAAACGATGTGGCAATCAATATAGGAGGATTCTCTGGTAATTTAGAGTTGAATACGTTTCGGCCGATGATCATAAATAACTTTCTGCATTCTGTTTATATTTTATCCGAAGGATTATCTAACTTTAACAGGTACTGTGTTTCTGGGATCCAACCGAATCATGAGAGAATCGATCGTTTATTAAAAAAATCTTTGATGTTAGCCACCGCTCTAAACCATAGGATAGGATATGATCGATCCGTCAAAATCGTGAAGATGGCTCATCAAAGGGATCTCACAATTTATCAAGCAAATAAGATTTTAGGATATCTAAGTGAGCAAGAGTTTTTGAAGTATACCGATCCTAAAAAGATGGTCCATCCTGAGAAGATATGAGGACGTCCTATTTTTCAAGATATCTAAGATTTCTTAAGAAAGTTCTTTTGATAGAAGTGAAATATGATATCGTTAAAGATCTTTGAATGAGATAAAAACGGAGCATGCGAAGCATCCTTGATGATAACATGTTGAGATCTCGGAACTAACTTATCGATTGAGGGTATGACCGATTTTGGAACTATCTGATCACACCCTCCGTAGATTCTTAGGAATGGCTTTTTTAATCCAGAGATGGAACTTCTGAGATCAGTATCTTTCAATATCTTCATCCAAAACGATAAGGATCGTAGTGTTGGTTTAGGATGACGAAGGATGGAACTCTTCAATTTCTCCGTGTTTTTTTTGGCGTTGGTTGATCTGAGATTTTGTACGATAAGAAATCGTTCAATCGCACTTTCAAAATCATGGTTAAGTTGATACATGAAGTTGTTCAATGATTTTTTTGTTAAACCTGGCCATACGAACAAGTTCTTCTCCTCTCTTATGAAGTAAAGAGAGGAAGCGACTGTGATTAAAGCGGAAACCTTATCAAAATACTGCAACGCAATCTTAGCAGCTATCAGTCCTCCCAAAGACCAACCTAACCAGATGGAGTTCTCTGGAGCACCGTTCCATATGTTTTGTACGATCCTTTCGATCGAACGAATTGATACATCATGGTTATGTCCGTGTCCGGGTAAATCAATCATATGAAATTGGAAATTTTCATCTTTTTGCACAACGTTCTTCCATATTTCAGAATTCATACCGAACCCGTGGATCAGTACGACATTTTGTTTTCCATGACCAATCGTCTGCCAAAATAACTTTTTCATCTTGAATGAATATTTTTTATATTTTAACTATCTTTTTCTTATGTTCTATTTGTCGAAATGTGAGATCGAATCAGTTCAATATTTGATGATATTTAACCAATCGTATTTAAACCTTCTCTTCGTTCCTTCTAGCGCTTCTGAAATCTTTTGATGTACTAATTGATCGTTTCGGATACCGACGCAATGACTCCTATATCCTTTCAATAGCAGTTCGACAGAATACGCTCCCATTCTGGATGCGAGAACACGATCACAGGCGACTGGCGTTCCTCCTCTCTGTACATGCCCTAGTATCGTTGCTCTTGTTTCATGACCTGTTTCTCTCTCAATATGTCGTGCTAACTTATTCACATCACATATGTATTCGGTGATTGCAACAATCGCATGTCTTCCTCCCCCTTTAACAAGACCATGCTTGATTTTCTTCAACAGTTTTTTCTCATCGAATGGTATTTCTGGTAAAACTACAAACTCACATCCTCCTGCTATGGTTGCAGATAGGGTAAGATCTCCACAGTAACGACCCATTATTTCGACGATGGAAATTCTTTTGTGTGAAGTAGACGTATCTCGCAATCGATCTATAGCTTCCACTATGGTGTTCAGTGCCGTAAAATATCCAATAGTGTAATCGGTGCCAGCGACATCATTATCGATAGTTCCTGGAATTCCTATGCAAGGAAATCCACAATCGATGATTTTCTTCGCCCCTCTGTAGGATCCATCCCCACCTATTACGATCAAAGCATCTATTCCGTTCTTTTTCATATTATCTATTGCTCGATCTCTGATCATCACATTGCTTTTGAACTCTGGAAATCTAGCCGATCCTAAAAAAGTTCCTCCCTTACTTATGATTTCTGATACAGTTAAGTGATCTAATTTTTCAAATTTGTTTTTATATAACCCCATATACCCGTCATAAATTCCATACGCCTCCAGCCCTTTAGAAATGCTCATCTTAACTATACTTCGAATTGCAGCATTCATACCAGGAGCGTCTCCTCCACTTGTTAAAATTCCTATTTTTTTTATTTTTCTTCGATTCATAGGAACCTCAAATTATCTGTTTAATTTTTTTTTGATCGAATATACCTTCTTCTATATCTTTATATCTAGATGAAATGAAAATAGATCAATCGGAACTGAACACATCATACGATATAATACATTCTTTCTAAATTGGATAAGTATCGTAACAAAGCAAAAGAGAGATTTACATTCTGTAAAAAATCGGATTTTGACGAGATTTAGAGAGATGATCATTGAAATCCTGAAGAGTGTGAACAAAAAATATTATGATATATGAATATCTCTTGGAGAAAATATGGTAAGTTAGAGAGAATGTTGCGATCTATAAAATTTAACTTTTCCTATTGATCGAACAGATCTTTTTATTCAATGTTCTGAATATGTTCCCTCACCTGATCGACTAATACCTTTATTTCAATCGCTAAATTGATGATCTTAACATGGTTCGATTTGGAAGAAATGGTATTTGATTCCCTATTAATCTCTTGAAATATGAAATCTAATTTCTTTCCGATAGGAAAATTCTTTTGTATTAGATCCTTTGAGAGATGGACGTGTAACGCAATTCTATCTATTTCTTCAAGGATATCCGCATGGCGTACAAACGTAAGAATGTCTTTCTTCAAGAAATCTACATCGAAACTTTTATCTAGGTGTAAATTCTCTAACTTTTCTTTTAATTTATCCTGATTGATACGTTCAAACTCAGGTATAAAAGAACGTATTCTATAGATTATTTTTTCTATCTTCTCTAATTTTCCATGAATGAGGTTCTTTACATTCTCTCCTTCTTTTACTTTATATAAGATAAGATCTTCTATCAACAAAGATAGGTTGCATGATAGAAGGTCTTTAAACTCTTTTATATTATCATGTTTACCACTTTGATTTCGGATTACACCAGGCCAATTGAGGAGATCCATCGAACAACTTCGATCGATCTTGATATTTTCTTCAATCCATGTCAGGAATTTGGAAAGTTTTATAACTAGACGTTTATCGATAAACATCCGATAATTTTGATCAAAATATTGATTTCTTTCAAACCGTAATGTGAATCTCAACCTTCCTCGATTGATCCTCTTTCGAATAAAATCTTCTATGAAAAACTCTAAATGTTGTATTTCAGTTGGTAAATGTATAAGAATATCTAAATATCTATGGTTAAAAGAAAAAATTTCTAGACAGAAATCACCGAAATTACTATCCACACACCTTTTTGCATAAGCTGTCATTCCTAACATTTGATCCTCCAGTTTCGAATAAAAAGCTACAATTAAATTTGATCTACCAAATTTTAACTCGTAGCATTTTATTTCATGATATAGTTGTGTATATCTAGCTCTCAAAAGGATCAATAAATAAGTTGATTCATACCATCTTAATTTATGATCTTATTCTCTTCAAAGGGAACAGATTTCACCTTTACAACCTTTGTTGGATGTGAATTTCTACAAAGTTAGAACATTCCGATATGTAAACTATTAGGAAAAGATCACTTCGTAAAATCATCTTCTCTTTAGAGAGATTTTTAAGAAACTTAGTAAGATCATGTTTGAAAACTATGATTACATAATAATCTAACTTTTTAAATCAGATAATCATCTATAAAACCTTCGTACATGTTTATAATTTTATATCCCAGAATGACCAAATCCTCTGTTATTCCTACTGGAAATTTTTGAAAAAGATTGCACAATCTCAAATTCTACTTTCACGATGGGAAAGAAAACAATTTGAGCGATCCTATATCCAGGTTGAATCAAGAAGTCATCCTTACCATTGTTCAAAATGGGTATCATGATTTCTCCTTGATAATCTGAATCTATCAATCCGACAGAATTATTCAATATTATTCCAAATTTATGCGCTAATCCAGATCTTGGAAGAATGATAGCTGCCATTTCTTCATCTTCCATATGTATCGCAATCCCAGTTGGTAGTAACACCGAATCTTTCGGATGTAAGTTGATCGGATCATCTAAAATGACTCTGATATCTAATCCAGCAGATCCAGAAGTTGAATATTGAGGTATCGATATCGCTTTTCGCGCGTAATCTTTAAGTATTTTGATGTTTACTCTTTTCTTCATAACGAGGTAAAATTTTGCTGAGAAGCTGATGGCTGATTTTAATCTTGTGATCATACGGTATGAACTCAAATTTATCCTTCGACCAAACTAGATGTAAAGAATTTCCTTCTGTATGAAATCCATGATTTTTTAAAGCAATATTATTCGCACAAATCAGATCTAAATTTTTATTTGTTTTCTTGATATAAGAGTTTGATATAAGATTTTCCATACGTGTCTCTGCTGAAAACCCGATGGTGTAAGGACGATCGCTGTTCATTCTTCCTATATTTTTGATAATATCAGGATTCTTTGTCAAGGTTAATTGAACATTTTTCAGATCGCTATCAATCTTTTCTTCTGAAAGGAACTGTTTCGGTCGGTAATCGGAAACAGCAGCACATCCTACAAAGATATCCTGTTTTTTGATGATCTTTTGTACTTCTTCGTTCATTTCAAGCGCGCTTATCACGTTGATCCGATGGACACAGGGAGGCGTATCTAGATGAACAGGTCCTGAGATTAATGTGACTTCAGCCCCCCTCTCAGCGGATGCTTGAGCAATTGCGAATCCCATTTTTCCTGAACTATAATTACTTAAAAACTTCATCACATCTATCTTTTCTTGAGTAGGACCTGCAGTGACCATTATTCGAATTCCCTTCATATCTTGATCATATTGAAATAATCTTGAAGTTAAATTAACGATTTGGATCGGTTCTATCATTCTTCCTAATCCAAATCCACCACAAATTTGTTCACCTTCACATGGTCCCCAGATTAACATACCTCTGCTTTTGAGAATACTAATATTTTTTTGTGTAGTTTTAGATTGATACATCTGCTTGTTCATCGAAGGAGCGATCGCTATCTTTTTTTCAGATTCAGCAGCTAGACAGATGGCTGTTAGAAGATCGTTTGTCATACCGATGCTCATTCTTGCTAATAGATCAGCTGTAGCTGGAGCTAGCAGTATTAAATCTGCCCATCTTCCAAGATCTATATGTCTTATAGAACAATCTTCTTGGTTATCAACGATCATTCCATTTCGATTTTCTAGAACAGGATATCCAGAAATTGCCTGTAAAACTAATGGTGTTACAAACAATCTGGCCAAATCTGTCATGACGACTTTCACTTCGGCACCCTCTTTTCGGAAGATACGAATCAGTTCTGGAATCTTATATGCCGCAATGCTACCGCTGACACCTATTAATATTTTTTTATTCTGCAAGTTATTCATAATATATCTGAGAAACAAAATAATTTTTAGAACGTTAAATAAGCTTCACCGAAGAATTCTCCATTGCACATTCGTTTAAAATTACAAGATACAATGATCGTTAAAACTCGATGTTCATCATCGTAAAAATCACTCTAAACTGAACGTTAAATTTTCTGTAATATCGCAGAATTAATCTTTCTTTTTGTTTTCGGTATGATGGCAAGATATTTTTCGTTGAAAATATTTTCTCTAATAATACCTCATCATATGAGATAGTCCTTTCTTCATGAAATTTATCATCACATCCTTACGTAACGTTGGTATAAGGAACCTATGAAATGTTCATGTAATCGAAAAACTTTATCAATTCTATCAAACTTTAATCTAGTTCATCTTTCTAAGGTATTTTCTTCTTAAGAAAGAAAACAAAAAAAATAGAAAGCCAGACAACAGTAAAGATAATGGAGTAAAAATAAGTATTTTTACAATTTTATTCTCATAACGGTGAAAAACATTACTGATGCTCAAAAAATATCCAACGCTGATCAATACGAAAGTCCAAGTGATACCACTGATCCAGTTGAAGATTTGAAATTTTTTATGTGAAAAACCAAGAAATCCGGTTATCATCGGCAAGATAGTTCGAACAAATGCTAGAAAACGGCCAAGAAACAGTGCGAACAATCCGTAATTTTCCAAAAGAAGATGAGCTTTCTTTTGATATTTTTTACAAAAAAACATAGCTCCGAATTTATCATTTTTACCAAACCATCTTCCTTGAAGATATCCTATCCAGGATCCTAGACTGGTTCCAGCAGTTAATACAACGATTGTTTTAAAAAAATCAATTTTATTTCGTGCTATTAACAACCCTGTAAGTATCAACAAGCTATCTCCCGGTAAAAAAGATGCGAAAAGTAGCCCATTTTCACAAAATAAGATGAAAAACAACACGATATAAATTGTACACTCTGAAGAAGAGTTTATTATATCACCAAAGTCTTGATACCAAATCGAAAGGAAGATATTTTTAATCAACTTCATTTCATTTTCCAGTTCTTATGTTCTAGCATATTAAAGATTACGGATGGAAAACAATAGCTTATCTTGATGATAAGTTTGCTTTAACTCTTATGAAACAAGCATAAATCCCCTTCAGAATCTTACCTGTATCGATATATTCTATCATCGATGAATTTAAAAACTATCTTCTAAAAGTTAGGAGAACTTCGATCTGTTGAAAATTCACTCTCATTGAGTGAACTACATTTAAAAAACTGTTCCGTTTGTCGGAATCGGAGTCAACCTATAAGCCAGGTTCTGTCTAGGACAATCATTTATCTATCGATCGAGATCGATTTTTAGCGGCCTACCATGGTTATAATTAGGGCATATCACCTATTTTGGCCTTGCTCCAGGTGGAGTTTACACTGCCATGAAATGTTACCATATCATGCGGTGCGCTATTACCGCACCTTTTCACCCTTACCAATAATGGCGGTTCTTTTCTGATGCACTTTTCGTAAGTTCACACTTCCCAGATCGACTGCCGTCTCTCTGGCACCTCGCCCAAAGGAGCCTGGACTTTCCTCTGTTTTAAATTTCTATAACAGCGATTGTCTAGTTGACTCCTTTTGAATATTATCGATACAGTTTAGTTCAGTCATCATTCTATAGATCGTTAAGTGTTTGACGGTTCTTGATGATAAAGTTGTATAAATAATTCTTATCTATATTGCATGCTTTTCCGACAATTTGAACGACACCCTTCAGTGACAAAAATTTTAAAAGGTGGACAAGCAACTTTTGAACATCCGAGTTGATTTTATTATCGGTTCGCTCTCTTTCAAACGACTTTTTTATCTTGTATCCTTCAACGATTAACACGATTTCTCCTTTTTGTTTTATTTCTCCTCTCTTTATCAATTCTATCAAATATCCTGCGGTACCTGTTTGAAACGATTCCCAAAGTTTCGTGACTTCTCTTGCTAAAACTACCTTTCTTGAATTTCCAAAAATGTTCAAAATGCATTCTAATGTGTTTAAGATTCTCCTTGGAGATTCATAAAATATTAAAGTTCTTGATTCTCTGTCAAGCTGTTTCAGCTTTTTACTTTTGGATAGTTTCTTTCTTGGTAAGAAACCTTCATAACAAAATCTATCGGATGGCATTCCTGAAGCGGATAAAGCGGTTATAGCAGAGCATGCTCCAGGTAATGGAATGACCCTGATCGATTGTTTGATACATTGAGAAACAAAATAATATCCAGGATCATTAATCAATGGAGTTCCGGAGCTTGACACAATAGCAACCTTTTTTCCTTTGGATATGATGGATACTAGTTTACCCGTTAAGAATAGTTCATTCTCCCTATTGAGGGTTACTATTCTTTTTCTTATTTGATAATAGTTTAATATCGGTAATGTACGACGAATATTTTCGACTGCAATTAGATCCACTTCTTTTAGAACATTTATTGCTCTTAAAGTAATATCTTCCAGGTTACCAATTGGAGTGGGAACAATATATAAAGATGACATCAGATTAAAATCGCTTATTGAATATGTTCTTTTTAAGGATTATGTTAGCGATCAAAAAAAGACATAAAATCTCGTAATATATACAGATTTTGAAGATCCTATCGATGTTTGATCTTATTCATGGATCATATCCTTAAGGTAAAATTTTTTTCAAAAAGATTACTATTTGAGAATTAAGAACCTTATTTTCCAATAAATGTTAAATGAATTTTCAGCACATCTTTAACAATTCTATCACATTAAAACGTTTTTAACGAATATTTAACATCAAAACGGTCTATCATCGACTCTGTATACGATGTTGAAAAATTTCAATTTTTTGAACCTTCTATGTTAACTAAAATTTATAGAAGTTATACGGTGAAGAGTAAAAAACATAATCTAAGAAATACGGTTATAGAAATTTCTTAAGATCATCTAACTTTTAGAGTGATGTAAGAATATTCTTAAATAATAGATGAAATTAGAGCTATATGAAAATTTATAAATCGATCAAAAAGTTAGGATCATCGGTATCTTATCGCTACGCATGATAAGGTACTTCCTATGGTAACAATGTTAAAACTCCGAACGTGCAAATCTGAGCAATTTGTTTGAAACCATGAAACTATATAGCTATCCCTTTTTAACGAAACAGAACCTTTTATCTGTGTCAAATATAAAACGGGGAAAACTAATTGACAACGATAAAACTTCTTTTTGAAATATCTCAAAATCATTTTATTAAAAACGAATGAATCGAAAGTTATAAAAGGCATACAACGTATTACGAAGATGTCCTAATCGTGCTGATTCACACGATATGACGTATAAGATCATTTTAATAAAACGTTACCATTATTTAAAACATACGCGATCTATTCAAGAATTGTTCATATAGAAGTTTTGAAAAACCTTAGAAAGGTGCAAATAAAAATCATAAACCGACTTGATTACTATCTCTTAGAATATTGTGGTTTTTTTCGAGACTTTCGGAAACCAACCTTCTTTCTTTCCACTTCCCTGGAATCCCTAGTGATAAAACCAAGTTTTTTTAACTTTGCAGAAAAACTTTCCCTATATTTCAACAATGCTCTGGATATCCCATGTCTTATCGCACGAGATTGACCAGATCCTCCTCCTCCTTTCACGGTAATATACAAATCCATTTTTTCTGAAATATCTAAAGCTCTTAATGGTTGCTGAACACAATCTCTCTCTGATTCTTTGTTGAAATAAATCAAAACGCTCTTCTTGTTAATCAAAATCTTCCCTTTTCCATTCTTAATGAACACTCTAGCGGAAGATGACTTCCTTCTTCCTGTTCCATAATAAATATAATTTTTTTGATTCATGTAGGTCTAAATAATTATTTTTGGCTTATTAACATGATGTCTATGTACTGCTTCTGAATATATCTTCATTCTTAAGTACATTCTTTTTCCTAACTTATTTTTCGGCAACATTCCTTTAACCGCATATCTTATTACTCTATCGGGATATCGTTCTATCAAGTTTTTGAAACTAATCTTTTTTAGTCCTCCTACATATCCTGTATGACGATAGTACTCCTTCAGGTTCCTCTTGTTTCCAGTTACTAAAATTTTCTTAGAGTTAGTTACGATAACATAATCTCCAATGTCAACATAAGGTGCATATTCCGACTTATGTTTTCCCATTAAGTAGTAAGCTATACGACTAGCAATTCTTCCTAAAATTTTTCCGCTAACATCAAAAATATACCAGTTTCTTTTTATCATTTTGATAATAATCTCTGCATTCATTGTCACTTCAAACGAAAGACTTTAGCGTACCTGTAAATCACATGGTACAAACATCCTCAAAGTCTTATAAAGAGGGTCATCTTTCTGAACGATCCATCCTAACGATTAAAAAATGATCAGATTATCTAATTTATACTAAATCTATCGATATGACTCCAGATTTCTTTTATTGTACCATATATTACATATTGATAACCTATATTATCAAAAATAGTTAGGATAAAATCGAATATTTTTAAAACTTTTATATCTGAGAACTATAATGAAATTCATAAGAAGTCTTTATCTGATATGTGGTGTTTTTGATATAAAGAGTGTATGTTTATAATATACGAATAAAATGCAGGTCGATGTTTTTTTGCAAAAAAATTTCATTTCTAAAAGAAAATAATAAGCAAGAAAACGATTTCATAGGAATTATCTGAAAAGCTCTTATCATGATGATCTTTAAAGTTTTTAGGAATGTTTAAATCTATATGATATATCATGTTCCCATAGGAAGAAATCGGTTACAAAAATGAGTACAAGTAAACTTTCGGTTTAATCTAAGGATAGATATGGAATGAATGTTGCTTTTAAATTTTCACTGTTAAACATAATTCTAGATTAAAAAATATGAAATTTTTTCGTAATTTGGTTTGCCTTAAAAGAGTATTCTATGATCAAGAAAACTTCTACGTGAAGAAAATCAAGAAAAATATTACTCAGATTATCGTAATCATATCAATAGTTTCATTTTTTTCTGAATTGAAAGCAATTGATGACACATATATCAGATCGAATCAACAACAGATTGTACCTAGTTTAGCTCCGATGTTAGAAAAAGTTCTTCCTGCTGTCGTTAGTATTAGAGTTTCTGGTACGAAAATTCATAACCAGCAAATTCCAGAAGAATTTAAATTTTTCTTTGGACCGAATTTTCCTTCTCAACAACAAAGCATACGTCCTTTCGAAGGGATTGGATCTGGCGTAATAATCGATCTAAAGAAAGGATACGTTATAACCAACAATCATGTGGTAGATAATGCTAAAGATATACAGATCCAACTAAATGAAGGTGTAGAGATAGGTGCTAAACTAGTTGGAAAAGATACTTTAGCTGATATTGCGTTGTTACAAATCAAGAATTTGACACTAAAAACGATCAAAGACCTTCATCTAAGAGCTATCGAGATTGCAGATTCTGACAAAATTAAGGTAGGAGATTTTGTAGTAGCAGTAGGAAATCCATTTGGAATAGGTCAAACTGCAACATCAGGGATCATCTCTGCACTGGGAAGAAGTGGATTAAATATAGAAGGTATAGAAAATTTTATCCAAACAGATGCTTCGATCAACAAAGGAAACTCAGGAGGAGCTTTAGTAAACTTGAACGGTGAACTGATTGGAATTAATACAGCGATTCTAGCTCCCGGAGGAGGAAACATCGGGATAGGATTTGCGATCCCTTCGAATATGGTAAGATCGTTAAGCAATCAAATCATCAAGAATGGTGAAGTAAGAAGGGGATTTTTAGGGATCAAAGGAACGGAACTTACTTCTGATATTGCAAGAGCTTTGAATATCGATATTCAGAGAGGTGCTTTTGTAAGTGAGGTAATTCCCAGATCTTCTGCTTACAAAGCTGGTATTCAACCGGGAGATATCATCGTTAGTATGGATGAAAAAAGAATCAATAGTTTCGCTGAACTACGTGCTAAAGTTGGCGTTGCAGAAGTCGGAAAACTGATAAAAATAGGTATCCTTCGAAAAAGAAAGCTAATAAACGTTACTGTTATATTAGAGCTTGATGAATCATATTATCGAGATCTCAAAAAGATTACAGTTTCCATTTTAGGGGCAACATTTAGCAATGGTACAGAGAAGCACTTGAAAGGGGTTAGGGTAGAGAACGTATCATCGAATTCTACTGCACAATCCATCGGACTTAAAAAATATGATTTCATCATCACCCTCAACGAAAATAGGGTTGAAAATATTGTTCAGTTTCAAAAAATCATAGATAAAAATCCAAAAGCACTCGCTTTCAATATTCTCAGAGAAGGAAGGAACATATATCTTCTTTTTCGTAAAAGTGGATACTGATAAATAATCTTCAATTTCGTAAAATGGTTTGTGAAATATAATATCTTACAGAAATCATCCAATTTACTTTTAAGAAATTCTCTTAATTTTAGCTCCAACGGATCTCAGTTTAATTTCTATATTTTCGTATCCTCTATCAATATGATGGATGTTCCTGACGTTCGTTCTTCCATCCGCAATACATCCTGCTAATACCAAACTGACCGATCCCCTAAGATCGTTGCATGAAACATTCTTTCCGATCAATCTCTTCACACCGCAACAAAACACCTGGTTTCTTTCGATAAACGCATTTGCTCCCATTCGAACTAGTTCTGAAACGTGCATAAATCGATTTTCAAAAATTGTCTCCGTAATCACACTTTTTCCAATTGCTATCAAATTTAATAAGGTAAATTGCGCCTGCATATCTGTCGGAAAACCAGGATAAGGAGATGTGACGAAACTTACTGCCCTCGGTCTTTTTCCATGAGTATCTAACTTGATCCAATCTTTTCCTGTCTGAACATTTGCTCCAGTTTGGCGTAATTTCAAAATAACATCTCCAAGAAGACTAGGGTTCGTATTTCTACAGGTTATGGATCCTTTCGAAATAGAAGCTGCTACTAAAAAAGTTCCGGTTTCAATTCTATCTGATGAAATCCTATATTTTCCTCCTTTTAATATCTCAACACCTTCTATCTTTATCTCATCAGTTCCAGCTCCCGTGATTTTTGCTCCTATTGAGTTAAGAAAATTAGCCGTATCAACGATTTCTGGTTCACAAGCAGCATTTTTTATAACAGTTTTTCCTATTGCTGTAACCGCAGCTATCAATATAGAAATTGTCGCTCCAACACTTGTCGTTCGCATGAATATTTCAGCGCCGGTTAGCTTTTTTTTTAAATACGCTATCAATTCATCTCTTTTAATTTCAATTATCACTCCCATTTTTTTTAATCCATCGATATGAAGGTCGATCGGTCTTTTTCCAATTTGACATCCACCAGGAAAAAAAATCCTTCCCTTTCCGAATCTCGCGATAAGAGGAGATAACGCTAAAATAGAAGCTCGAATACTTTTGGACAAACCGTGGGGTACATAAAAATCTTTTATAGAACTGGTTTCAATGGAAATGTGCTGTTCTTTTAATGTGATTCTAGCTCCAAAATTAGTGATGATCTTAACTGCAATTTCAACATCTTTTATTTTTGGAACGTTATATAAGGTTACACTGTCGTTGGCTAATAAAGAAGCAAACAATATGGGCAATGCAGAATTTTTCGATCCGGAAATGAATACCGTTCCTTTCAATCTAGTCGGTCCATCTAATTGAAATATGCTCATATCAATTCAATTTGATACAGATATCTTATCGCATCTATGGCGTCAATTAAGATAATTTATGTACCGTTCTCCCATTCTTCGACAGAGCATATACGAACTGAAATCGCATGAATAGACCCATTTTTGATATGATCTTTCAATACGCTATATACCATTCTCTGTCCTTTCAACGCACCCATTTTTTTAAGTCGATCGTCAATTATAAAAATTTTCAAATAACTTTGATTTCCATCGACAAATATCTGATTTGGATTTAATGAATCATTTAAAATATCTCTAATTTCTTTTATCTCCATCGTTAATTTCACAAAAAATAGGTAACACATACTTAAGAAAGATAAGATAATTTTTTCTAATAATCAATACGAGCAAAAATTAATTATGTGTGCTTTAATATAATGATCTCAACAGGAAGATTATCGATGTAAGAACGTTAAATGTTCATAATTGAATCAATTCAATACCTGAAACGTATAAATTTGCAAAAAAAGTTGATTTCTATAATCTTCTTTTGATGTATGATGGGTGAGATGACACTAATTCTTCATCCAGAGTTAAAAATAATATCGAATGATATTTTGATCAACAAGATGAAAATATCAGTAGATGAAATAGATCATATATAATATAATGAAAACTTCCGTAGTAATTTAACAACGATACTCAAAATCTTTAAACGGACCATTACTTACATACAATATATAGTTTTAAAAATCAAAAGATCTAAATATGAAATGACTTGATCAGACAGTATTTATTTTTTGAAAGGATAGTTCTTTATAGTGTTGTGAAGATTGTTTATTTTTCTTTATAGAAAATATCATATACATGTATATCAAAGGTGTTGTTCAGATCAACAGATAAACATTCCAATTTAAATTTTTAAAGCACGATGTTTTATAAAATGTGAGTTTAAGAAAGATAGTAGAAAAATAATTTTTATCTTGAAATCGATTTGATAGCATCTTCAAATCTTAAGATCTTGTGTTCAGAAATATAAAATAGGCTGATTCGTACTTTTGGTAAAAAATTGATTAACATGTCGACATATTTTTGTAGTCAAATGATATGATTGCCGGTATTTTAAGTGAAATTCAACTCAAATATGCATAGTTTTTTAGGAAACACGAAAATTTTAAAAAAAGCATGTAGGACAAAGTTGCTAATTTGTGATTGCGATGGAGTTATGACGGATGGACTGATTTATGTTGGAAGTAACGGAGAAGAAATTAAAACGTTCAATATCCAAGATGGATATGGTATTCGATGTATACAAAAAATAGGTGTAGAAGTTGCAATCATTAGCGGCGGTGTATCTAAAGTTTTAGAGAACAGATCTAAATCACTTGGTATCAAATATCTTTACCAAGGATGCTATGAAAAAGAGGAAGCGTACTTCGATTTAATAAATAAGGCGAATGTTGAACCTAAAAGTGTCGCTTACATTGGAGATGATGTTATAGATTTACCGGTGATGCTGAAGGTAGGTTTCTCTATTGCCGTTCCTAACTCTCATCACATGATACTGCAAAAATCAGATTATATCACTAGAAAATTTGGAGGAAGTGGTGCTGTTAGAGAAGTATGTGACATAATTCTATTTTCTAAAAAAAATAAAGATGTTGACCTTTCAGATGATTGTTATTCTCGCTAGAAATCGATTTACAGATGATATTTCAACAGTTTATAAATGATGATAATCATACTTAGAATGATATTAGAAAAAACAGACATCAAGGATATGGTTAATAACTTTTTGACCCTACTGGATCCCACAATATTAAAAAATCCATTCGATATCGAATAAAACAGAATATTGTATAGAAGAGAATGTACTCCAAAAGGTGTTCCTTGAAAGAGATCGCTCAGCAGTCCGAGAAAGAAGTTTTTCCAAACGAAAGTTTTTTGATCGAATGAAGATTCGTTCCAAATGAAAAACAGAGTCAGCACGGTCAAGTTGGTTTGTAATAAAGTGATATCTTATGATCTCCGATCAAATACGTTTCAAAAAATAAAGAAAGTAGGAACAAAGGTAAACATCTTTTTTTTTTAAAAGAAAAGTTCATTTTATCTTCCGTCGATTATTATAGATTCAACTCTATTCGTATGATTTAAATGATACGAGATTAAGAAAAAGATTATTCCAGTTATTACCTCGCAATAACAATAAAATCTAGCTTTTGTAAATCGATCATAGGTTTCGCGAAGTACTCTATTTTAGAAAATGTTGAACCATGTTTTTCATGTGAAATCAAAGCAACTGGATAGCCTCTTGGAAACTTTCCACCTAATCCGGAAGTTACGAGAACGTCCCCTTGTTGAAATGTATGATTTTCTGAAAAAGAATCTAATTTTAGATCGTTTCCGTATCCGTTTCCAAATGCAATCATACGAACTCCATTTCTTTCACATTGAACAGGTATAGCATGCGAAGTATCGCATATTAAAAGAGCGCGGCTGAACAATTTTCCTGCAAAGATTACTTGTCCAACCACTCCATGTTCGTTCAATACTACTTGACCTACCTTGATACCATGGTATAAACCTCTATCAAATAGGATCTGGTTAGTATAAGGAGTTTTGATATTCAATATAACCTCAGCAGTTATCACGCCTCCTTTTAGGAGTTCAGAAAGATTTAACAACTTTCTCAACTTGTTGTTTTCTTTTATGACAGCTTTAGCGAATTCAATTTCTACCCGATCGTATGAGCATTGTTTTCTTAAGATTTTATTTTCGAAGATCAGTTCCTCTTTCTCACTGATCAAATTGTACTTTGTTTCGAAAAATATCTTTAGATCTTTGATAGTTCTGTAAAAAGGGTTTATCACGTTATCTAAAAGTTCATTTGAACGTTCAAAAAACTGATTAGCAAGTTTTTTTGGGCAGATTTCTTGAGTTAGAATAATAAAAATAGAAAGTGATATCGTTAAAAAATATTGTAAACGAAATTTATTCCTCTGAAAAAAATTTTTTTTATCGTACAATCTCATAGTATAATCTAAATAACGTGTTCTATTTGCTATCATTCGTAATTCAAGAAATCTCCTTCATAGTTATCTATCATCTCTAAAGCTTTTCCACCCCCTCTTGCAACACAAGTTAGCGGATCTTCTGCAATGATTACAGGAATACCTGTCTCTTCTTTTAACAATCGATCTAAATTATTCAAAAGCGCTCCTCCTCCGGTCAAAACCATACCCTTTTCAGAGATATCGGATGCAAGTTCCGGAGGTGCTTTTTCTAAAGCTAACATTACAGCGCTTACAATACCACTAAGAGGTTCCTGAAAGGCCTCTAATATTTCATGAGAAGTCAATAAAAAACTTCTTGGAACTCCTTCGGCCAAATTTCTTCCTCTCACTTCAATTTCTTGGGATGGTTCTAATTGATATGCAGAACCAATGGTATGTTTAATACGTTCAGCTGTAGCTTCTCCAATCAAAGATCCGTAGTTTCTCCGAACATAATTAATAATAGCTTCATCGAATTTATCTCCGCCTATCCTGACAGAAGAAGAATACACTACTCCATTTAATGAGATTACAGCAACCTCAGTTGTTCCTCCCCCTATGTCGATCACCATGGATCCGGTCGCTTCTGAAACTGGTAATCCAGCTCCAATAGCCGCCGAAATAGGTTCTTCTATCAGTAAAACCTCTCTCGCTCCTGCACTTAAAGCGGATTCTCTAATAGCTCTGCGTTCTACTTGAGTAGCTCCAAATGGTACACAGACTAATACCCTTGGACTTGGTCGAATGAAACTATTACTATGTACCTGATTAATAAAATACTGTAACATTTTTTCTGTGATGTAAAAATCTGCAATTACTCCATCCTTCATGGGTCTAACTGTTATGATGTTTCCAGGAGTTCTTCCTAGCATTTGTTTTGCTGAATGTCCAACAGCTGCTACACTCTTATAAGAACCAGATCGATCCTGTCGAATAGCTACAACGGAAGGCTCATCCAAAACTATCCCTTGTCCTTTAACATAAATTAAGGTATTCGCCGTACCCAAATCTATGGAAAGATCGTTCGAAAATATTCCTCTAATTTTTTTAAACATATTTATATTTAATCGGTATTAGTTCAATTATTATAGTTAGATATGGAACTATTGTTATATTTACTGTGCTACCTAATCTAATCTATTTATTTCGTAGTGATCGAGATACATCAACATATTTTGGATTTTAATTTACGCAAAAGATGATTTAGAACTAATCACAATAGAGAAGAATAATCCTTTTTTGTGTTAATACGAGAGTTTATTTTTAAAAAAAATTCTACTATACTGATATTTTCACCTTGCTAAGTACAATACGATTGTATTATGTTAATTACACTGTTTATCAAATTGATAATCTGTAATTTTCCTAACAAATCAATTAAAATCCTCATATGATTTTTATGTAAAAATTTCTTTAAAAATATGAAGGTAATATTTTTAATTAGAACTTTTTTAATGAAACTGTAGAAGATAGTTCTTTACTATGAAAGTATTATCGATAAATAAAGTTACATACGTATTATCTGATAAAGATCGATGAGATTGATATGTTTCTCAGTTACTTCAAAGTGTAACATATAGTTCGGTTATTTATCACATTAAAGATAGATAAAAATGATTTTATATGTACAATGTTTCGTCGTAACTTAGTTCCAACAAAAAAATGTTTTTTATTTTTTTAATTAGAAAATTAAAATTTAGATTGTTTAAATAAATGACCTACAAAAACTGTGACTTTCATATTTTGCTGATTAACGGACCCAATATGAACGTTCTTGAGAGAAGAGAAAAAGATTTATATTTGGGAATTAGTTTGAAAGAAATTATTGGTAAAATGAAAAAAAAAGCAAAAAGAATCGGAGTATCTTTAACCTTTTTTCAATCTAATGCAGAACATGAAATTGTAGATTTGATTCATTCCTCTTATAAGAACATTGATTTTATTTTGATTAATCCTGGAGCGTTTGCACATACTAGCATTGCTTTGAGGGATGCTATGTTATCTTCTGCAGTTCCATTTTATGAGATTCATGTTACAAACATATATTCAAGAGAGTCATTTAGAAAAAAATCTTATCTTTCTGATATAGCAGAAGGGGTGATTTGCGGATTTTATGGTCAAGGTTATATTTATGCTTTAGAAGCAGCCGTCAATTTTTTGTCGATAAGAGGATCGCTTTCTATGAAGAAAAATACGGAAACACGTGATGGATATCCGAAAAATAAAAAAAATCATTGAAATAATTCAAAGATTCGATATTTCTGAAATTGAAGTCTCTAAAAATGGAGAGTCGATTAGAATTAAGAAGATGAAAAATGTTCAATCTCAAAATATCGAGATAAATCAATCGAAAACTATCAAAAACATAAGTGGAGAACATAAAAATGATGTTTTTCAAGATGAAAAAAAAGGTGATCTCTACGTAAAAAAGGAAAGAGAACATGTTATTCGATCACCTATAATAGGAACTTTTTATAGATCCTTTCATGTCGATTCGAAGCCTCTTATAAGAGTTGGACAACATGTCAAAAGAGGTGATGTTTTATGCGTTATAGAATCTATGAAAATTATGAATCAGATCAGATCTGATCAATTCGGTACCGTAAAAGAAATTTTGCTAAAGGACGGAGATATTGTGGAGTTTAATACACCTTTGATGATCTTAGAAATTGGTGATACGCAGGAAAATGTTTAAGAAGATTGTTATAGCAAACAGAGGAGAGATTGCTTTAAGAATATTAAGAGCTTGTAAAGAACTCAATATCAAGACCGTAGCCGTTCATTCAGTAGTCGATAGACAATTAAAGCATGTTTTGCTAGCGGACGAATCGATCTGTATAGGTCCATCGAAGATTTCAGAAAGTTATCTCAATATCCCTTCGATTATCTCCGCTGCTGAGGTGACTAATGCGGATGCGATCCATCCAGGTTATGGGTTTTTATCAGAAAACGCTGATTTTGCAGAAAAAGTAGAAAAGTCAGGCTTTATTTTTATCGGGCCAAGTCCTAATACGGTCAGAAGAATCGGAAATAAAATATCTGCGATAAAAATTATGAGAGAAATTGGAATTCCGTGTTTATCTGATTTTGATCATCCGCTAGATGGAAGTCTTAGAAACAGCAGGAAAATCGCACAAAAAATAGGATATCCCGTAGTGATTAAACCCTCCTTTGGAGGTGGTGGACTTGCGGTTAACATGGTTAAAGATGAAAAGGAGCTACATGAAATAATCCATTTAACTAGAAGAGAATCAGGTATTCTATTTCAGAATGATGAAGTTTACATGGAAAAATTCTTAAAAAATCCACGTCATATAGAGATTCAAATATTATCGGATGGTAAAGGTAATGTTGTCCATTTATCTGAAAGAGATTGTTCCATACAACGTCGTCATCAGAAGATAATTGAGGAAGCTCCTGCTCGTAACGTCGAGAAGAGTATTCTCGATGAAATTAAAAAGCTCTGTGTACGAGCTTGTATCGAGTTGAACTATAAAGGAGTTGGAACATTCGAGTTTTTATACGAGGATCAAAAACTCTATTTCATCGAAATTAATACAAGAATTCAAGTTGAACATACCATCACTGAGATGATCACTAATTTTGATATAGTAAAAGCTCAGATCAAAATAGCAGCTGGAATTCCTTTAGAAATTACACAAGAGGACGTTCGTATTTCTGGACATGCTTTAGAGTGCAGAATAAATGCGGAAGATAGTATTAATTTCTCCCCTAGCTCCGGAAAAATAACAAGGCTGCATGTCCCAGGAGGTTTAGGAATTCGATGGGAATCTCACATCTATACTGGATATCATGTTCCACATTACTACGATCCCATGATAGGAAAACTCATTTCTTATGGAGAATCTAGGGAGATCGCTATCTTAAGGATGAGGAATGCTCTCTCTGAGATTATCATTGATGGGATAAAAACTAACATTGATTTTCATCGAAAAGTGATTAATAGCGATCTGTTTCTTCTTAGATTTTAAGTCAACCTCGTCGTCGAGGAATATGACGATTTTAATTTATTTTCAAGATTAACATATTCGAAATTACATGAATCATACTTGGTTAGGAATGATAAGGTACGGTAAATTTTAATAACCTCATTTCTGCAGAACTTTCGGAGATTCAATCAGATCTCTAATTTTTTTCATAGCATTTTTTTCTAACTGTCGAATTCTTTCGGCAGAAACTTTGTATTGTCTAGCAAGATCTTGAAGCGTTTTCCTTCCGGAATGATTCAACCATCTCTTTTTGATAATATCCTGACTTCTTTTATCTAGTTTAGATAGAGCTTGAATAAGTTTTTTGATCGTATGATTTTCCCAATTATCTTCTTCCAATAGCTCTGTAAATGTTGACCTATCTTCTAAGAACAATGGAGGATTAAGAAAAAGATCTCCATAGAAATTGTTTTCTTCTTCATTGACGTCAAACACCATATCTTGAGCGACCATTCTAGATTCCATCTCTCTAACATCTTTTTTAGAAACCCCCAACTTTTTTGCAACTGAATCGATTTCAGTCCTGTCAAACCAACCGATCTTATTTTTATTTCTCCGAAGATTGAAGAAAAGTTTTCTTTGTGCTTTCGTAGTAGCGACTTTAACGATTCTCCAATTCTTCAGAACGTATTCGTGAATCTCTGCTTTTATCCAATGAACTGCAAATGAAACTAGACGAACACTAGTGTTCGGATTAAATTTTTGAACCGCTTTCATTAGTCCGATGTTTCCTTCTTGTATCAAATCTGCTTGAGGTAATCCGTAACCTAAGTAATTTTTAGAAATATGGATGACAAACCTCAGATGAGAGAGTATAAGTTTCTTCGCTGCATGCAAATCTCTTCGATAATAGAATGAATTGGTATATTTCCTCTCTTCCTCAACGGTCAATATCGGATAACTGTAAGTAGTTCTTATATATGTTGATAGGCTATTACCTACAGCTAGAGAGAATGATCTATTTTTTATCATTTATGTCCCCTTGATGATGATTCAGAAAAATTTGAGTCATATTTTAACATCGTATGTGATGGGAGTAACGATCGATCTTGATACAGATAGATCATATTCTCTTATTTTCGACGATAGAAGATAGAAGAGGACATCTCATGGAGTTGTTAACGATTCCATCATCGAAGGTGACTATTACGATGTTCTTTCAGAACGGGATGTATATCAAAGTTTCTATAGATCGGTTAAAAAAAATTAATGACTATAATAACCGTTAAAAGAAATAGATCATCTGTTATCCATGGTGTTTGAACAAACAGTATAGA